>DASUMM010000159.1:0-3045 GCA_036277655.1 Burkholderiales bacterium
AAGACAGGCGCTGCGGGCGATCGGCGCGATCGCCGGGCTTTTTTCCGTCGCTCCGCTTGCTGCACAATCCAGATCGATGCTGACCCGCACGATCCCCGCCAGTGGCGAAACCTTGCCCGTGATCGGCCTGGGCACCTGGCAGGTGTTCGACGCCGGGAGCGACGCAGCCGCCCGCGCCCCGCTGCGCGAGGTACTGAAAACGTTCTTCGCGGCCGGCGGCCGCATGGTCGATTCCTCGCCCATGTACGGCTCGAGCGAATCGGTGGTCGGCGACCTGTGCAGCGAGCTTTCGATCTGCGAGCCGCTATTCGTTGCGACCAAGGTATGGACGAGCGGCCGCGAGGCGGGCATCCGCCAGATGGAGACTTCCTTCAAGCGCCTGCGGGTCGACAAAATGGACCTCATGCAGGTGCATAACCTGGTCGACGTCGCCACGCACACCAAGACGCTCGCCGATTGGAAGGCGAAGGGCCGCGTCCGCTACGTCGGCATCACGCACTACACGTCGTCTGCCTACGCCGAAATCGAGCGGCTGCTGCGGAAAGAGCGCTATGACTTCCTGCAGATCAACTATTCGCTCGCCGAGCGCGAGTCCGAGCAGCGCGTGCTGCCGCTTGCCGAGGAGCGCAAAGTCGCGGTGATCACCAACCGGCCGTTCGCCGAAGGTGCGATGTTCCGCCGCGTGCGTGGCAAGGAAGTGCCGCAGTGGGCGAAAGAAGCCGGCATGGCGACCTGGGCGCAGTATTTCCTCAAATGGATCATCTCGCACCCGTCGGTGACCTGCGCGATCCCGGGAACCGGGCGTGTCGAGCACATGCAGGACAACCTGGCGGCGGGAATCGGCTCGCTCCCGGACGAGCGCCTGCGCAAGCGCATGGCGGCGCACTTCGATTCGCTATGAGGTCGTGGTTCGCGGCCGCGTTTCTCGCCTTGGCGACGCTCGGCGCCGCCGCACAGCCGCAGGACGAAGGCGTCGACGTCAAGAAGAGCCGGCTGAGGCTGCTGCCTGCATCGACCGTGGAGCGCAGCGCCGCGCAGCAGTACAACGACCTGATGCGCCAGGCGGCGCAGAAGAACCTGCTCAACAACGACAAGCGGCAGGTCGAGCGCCTGCGCAACATCGCCCGCGCGCTGATTCCGCACTCGAGGCGCTTCAACGAGGACGCGCAGCGCTGGAAGTGGGAAGTCAATCTGATCCGCTCGGGCAGCATCAACGCCTTCTGCATGCCGGGCGGCAAGATCGCGTTCTTCACCGGCATCCTCGATGGGCTGCAGCTGAGCGACGACGAAGTCGCCGCGGTGATGGGGCACGAGATCGCGCACGCACTGCTCGAGCACGGCCGCGCGCGCATGTCGCAGCAGGTGCTGAAGAGCGTCGGCGTCTCGGTCGCCGCCGCGCTCTTCAATCTCGGGCAGCTTTCCACGGAGCTGCTCGCGCAGGCGACGAACCTCGCCGTGTCGCTGCCGTATGCGCGCGGGCAGGAAAGCGATGCCGACCTGGTCGGAATTGAGCTCGCGGCGCGTGCGGGCTACGATCCGCAGGCAGCGGTGCGGCTCTGGCAGAAAATGGGGCAGGCGGGCTCGAAGCCCGCGCCGCCAGGACAGGCGGCGCGCGGCCAGCCGCCGCAATTCCTGTCGACGCATCCTTCGCACGGGACGCGGATCAAGGACATCGAGGCGAACCTGCCGCGAGTGACGCCGCTCTACAAGGCGGCCGCCGCGGCCAGGAAAGAGGGAGGGAAATAGCCATGCGCATGTTGGGAAGGACGGTACTGGCAGGATTGATTGCAGCGCTTGCGATGCTTCCCCTCTCCGGCGAAGCCAAGCGCGTCGGCGGCGGCAGGAATGTCGGCGCGACCAAGCCCGCCAATTCCTCAAGCGCGCCGAAGAAAACGGAGGATGCGAAAAAAGAGAAGGAATCCGATTCCGGTTCCTCGATCAACGTCAACCTGCCGCGCATTCGCAGCGGCGCTTCCCCGCAGGGATCGCGTTCTGCGGCGCCAGCGGCGGCCGGCGCGGCGGCAGGCGCTGCAGCGGGCGCTGCAAGCGCTGCGGTCGAAAAGGATGGCCCGAGCGCCGAGGAACTCGCCCGCCGGCGGCAGGAGGAGATCGCCCGGGTGCGCAAGCGCATCGATGACGAGGCGAAGATGCGCAAGGCGGACGAAGAGCGAAAGCAGCAGGAAGAGCTGCAGGCAGCGCTCGCCGCACGCGAGAAGCGCGAGGCGCAGGAAGCGCAGAAGCGCGCTGCAGCCCAGCGTGCGCGCGAGCAGAAGCGCGCGGAGGAGGCACGCGTCGCGCAGTGCGTCATCAAGCCGGTGATGTCGGACGAGGATCTCGCCAGGTGCCGCGAGGTGCGTCAGCGCTAGCGGAGCTTACTTCGTCGTACTTCCCTGCACGAGCAGCTGCACGAACTTGCGCAGATCGGCCGCGGTGGCCGGATCGGTCGAGGTGAATTCGATCCCGCACATGTGACGGCCATCGACGACGAAGGACTTCAGCACCTTCGCGTAGACATCCGTTGCTCGGCGACCGGCAAGCGACAGGTCGATGTCGATCTGGATGTCGGTCATCGGCGCAACCGCCTCGCCGAGCTCCGCCAGCACCCCGTGGTAGCTCATGTCCCGCGTACGTCCCTCGCTCGAGGAAGGCTGCACGATCTTGTTCTCGATGCGCCGGTACGTGAACGGAATCGTGACCTCGACGCGCGGGCTGCGGCGGATCTCCGTGCGCGGCACCTGCAGGCCGAGCGAGGGAATGCCGCGTACTTCGCGCAGCAGCACCGGCTCCTGCTTGCCCTTCACCAGCACGCTGAGCGGCTCCTCGACATCGACGAAGGCGCCGCAGCGGCGGTACGTGTTCTCGCCGACCAGCACCTGGCCGCGCAGGCTGAACGCCTCGATGCGCGAAGCGAGATTCACCTCGTCGCCGATGACGGTGTATTCGTAATAGACGTCGGAGCCGAGCACCCCCGCCATCACCTCGCCGGTATTGATGCCGATACCCATGAAGAGCTCGGGCAGTCCCTGCAGCCGGTTCGCGCGGTTC
>DASUMM010000160.1:0-3732 GCA_036277655.1 Burkholderiales bacterium
GTGCAGGTCGAAGACAACGACGTCGCGCGCGCATGGTTTGGCGAAGCGCCTGTGTTCGAAGCGTTCCACTGGCATGGCGAAACCTTCAGCATTCCGCCGGGCGCGACGCGCGTGCTGTCGAACCGGCACTGCGCGAACCAGGGCTTCGCGATCGGCAAGCATCTGGGCATGCAGTGCCATGTCGAGATGACGGAGCCGCTGGTGCGCACCTGGTGCCGCGACGGCGAGCGGGAGATCGAAGCGGGGCGCTCCAGCCCTGCGGTGCAACCTGCGCAAGAGATCGGGCGCGACCTGGCCGCGCGCATCGACCGGCTGCACCAGGTCGCCAGCCGCGCTTACGAGCACTGGCTCGAAGGGCTTTCCCGGACTTCCTGATCAGCGGCGGTTCAGCCGCCGCACTTCTTCCACCCAGCGCTCGGTGGTCGAGAGGATCCAGTCGTAGTCCGGCCGTCCCTCCCAGTGGCTGTAGACCACCAGGTGGAGCATCTTGCCGCGCACCAGCAGAGCGGTCTGCGTCGAGATCAGGTAGCGCGTTTCCTCGTCCTTGAAGAGCGTTGCCGGCCGCACCACCATCTTCGCGCCCTGCAGCAACGTCACCACCTCGGGCTCACGGCGCACTTCCGCGAGGAGGTTCGGCCTGCCGTCCGGTCGAGCATCGAGATGCTTGATGTAATCGTCGGGTGGCACCGGCGGGCCCATGTCGCGCATCGCCTCGGCGACCATGCCGGCGAAGAGCTCGGTGTCGACGCGATGGTGCTCGAGCCGCGTCGGAGTGGCGACCACCATGTAGCGGCGGAAGGCCGGCGAATCGCCCTGCATGAACGAGCGCAGGTCGGCATCGGTGATCGCAAAGAGCAGCACCCGGTGGGACGGGCCGGCGAGCGTCTCGGCGAGCTCCTGGATCCTTGGCGAGCTGAGCTGCAGCGAGTCGGAGAATCCGGCCGGCGCATCGAGCACCAGCCGTTCGCCGCCGAGCGTGGCGGGCACGGGTGCGGCCGCGCAATGCAGGGCGAAGAGCATGACGAGGGACGCGAGAATGCGCATGGCGCACATTCTACGTATCATCCGAAGCTTCCCGGAGACGAACCTTTGGCGAAAATTCTGAGCGCCCTCCCCACGGGGGAAAAGATCGGCATCGCGTTTTCCGGCGGGCTGGATACGAGCGCCGCGGTGCATTGGATGCGTGCGAACGGCGCCGTCCCGTATGCGTACACCGCGAACCTCGGCCAGCCGGACGAAAAGGACTACGACGAGATACCGCGCAAGGCGCTCGCCTACGGCGCCCAGACGGCGCGGCTGATCGATTGCCGGGCGCAGCTCGTCGCCGAGGGAATCGCGGCGCTCCAGTGCAGCGCCTTTCATATCTCGACCGCCGGCGCCACCTACTTCAACACCACTCCGCTCGGGCGCGCGGTAACCGGCACGATGCTGGTCGTCGCGATGCGCGACGACGGGGTCGACGTCTGGAGCGACGGCAGCACGTTCAAGGGCAACGACATCGAGCGCTTCTACCGCTACGGGCTGCTGGCGAATCCTTCCCTGCGCATCTACAAGCCGTGGCTCGATCAGCGCTTCATCGACGAACTGGGCGGGCGAAAGGAGATGTCGGCATATCTTGCGCAGGCCGGCTTCGAATACCGGATGAGCGCCGAGAAGGCGTACTCGACCGATTCCAACATGCTTGGTGCGACGCACGAGGCGAAGGACCTCGAATCCCTCGACAAGGGAATGTCGATCGTCGAGCCGATCATGGGGGTTGCATTCTGGCGCCCGCAGGTCGTCGTGAAGCCCGAGAAGGTGATCGTGCGCTTCGAGGAAGGCATGCCGGCAGCGCTGAACGGTCAGCATTTTGCCGACGCCGTGGCGCTGCTGGCCGAAGCGAATGCGATCGGCGGGCGGCACGGGCTCGGCATGTCGGATCAGATCGAGAACCGCATCATCGAGGCGAAGAGCCGCGGCATCTACGAGGCACCCGGAATGGCGCTCTTGCACATCGCCTATGAGCGGCTCGTCACCGGCATCCACAACGAGGACACGATCGAGCAGTACCGGGCGAACGGCCGGCGTCTCGGGCGGCTGCTCTACGAGGGGCGCTGGTTCGACCCGCAGACGATGATGCTGCGGGAGACCGCGCAACGCTGGGTTGCGAGGGCGGTCACCGGCGAGGTCACGCTCGAGCTGCGGCGGGGGAATGACTACTCGATCCTCGACACCACGAGCCCGAACCTGACCTACAAGCCGGAGCGCCTGACGATGGAGAAGGGCGAAGCGTTCTTCAGCGCCGCCGACCGCATCGGCCAGCTGACGATGCGCAACCTCGATATCGCCGACACGCGCGACAAGCTGGAGATCTACGGCGCGGCCGGGCTGCTGGGGGATTCCTCCGGCGCCGGCGTTCCGTTGCTGACCGGGAAGCCAAAGAAAAAGAAGTAGCGGGGCCTACTTCCCAGCGGTCCCCTTCACTTTTCCGAGCACCAGGAATTCCATCAGCGCTTTTTGCGTGTGCAGGCGGTTCTCCGCCTCGTCCCACACCACGCTTTGCGCGCCGTCGATCACGTCCGCGGCCACCTCCTCGCCCCGGTGCGCAGGCAGACAATGCATGAAGAGCGCGTCCTTGCGCGCCGCCTTCATCATCTCGGCGTTCACCTGCCATTTCTCGAATGCCCGCCGGCGCTGCTCGTTCTCCGCTTCGAAGCCCATCGAGGTCCATACGTCCGTAGTGACGAGGTGCGCGCCGCGAGCCGCGCGCATCGGGTCCGCGAACGTCTCATAGTTCTTGCCTGACACGCCGGCGCGCTTGCGGTCGACCTCGTAGCCCGGCGGCGTCGACACGTGCAGCTGGAAATCGAACACTTCCGCCGCCTGCAGCCAGGTGTCGCAGACATTGTTCGAGTCGCCGATCCACGCCACCGTCTTGCCGGCGATCGGGCCGCGATGCTCGAGGAACGTGTAGACGTCGGCAAGGATCTGGCAGGGGTGATACTGGTTCGTCAAGCCGTTGATCACCGGCACGCGCGAGTTCGCCGCGAAGCGCTCGACCACCGACTGCTCGTAGGTGCGGATCATCACGAGGTCGCACATGCGCGAGATGACCTGCGCGGCGTCCTCGACCGGCTCCCCGCGACCGAGCTGCGAGTCGCGCGTGGAGAGAAAGATCGCTGCGCCGCCGAGCTGGTGGATTCCCGCCTCGAAGGAAAGGCGCGTGCGCGTGCTGTGCTTCTCGAAGATCATCGCCAGCGTGCGATCCTCGAGCGGCCAGTAGCGCTCGTATCGCTTGAACTTGCGCTTGATCCAGCGCGTGCGCTCGAACAGGTGCTCGAACTCCGCGCGCGTGAGGTCCTTGAACTGCAGGAAGTGGCGGACCTTCACGGCCCGCTCAGGCTGCCGCGGCAGCCTTCGGCTGCGCGGCCGGCCGCGCGAGGAAATCGCGCACCAGCGGAACCAGCCGCTCGACCAGCTCGCGCGCTTCGGCCGGGCTCATCACCAGCGCCGGCAGGATGCGGATCACGTTCTCTGCGGTGACATTGATCACGAGGCCGGCTTCGAGCGCGCGTGCCACCAGCTCGCCGCACGGACGGTCGAGCTCGACGCCGATCATCATGCCCATGCCGCGCACTTCGACGACTCCGCGCACGCCCTGCAGCGCATTCGAGAGGTTGCCGCGGATCGCATCGCCGACTTGAAGCGCATTGGCGAGCAGGCCTTCGTCCTTCATCGTGTCGATCGTCGTCA
>DASUMM010000161.1:0-2194 GCA_036277655.1 Burkholderiales bacterium
CACGCGGAAGCCAATGCGCTCGCAGCGGCCGGCGGGGCGGCACACGGCGCCACCGCCTACGTGACGCTCGAGCCGTGCAACCACCACGGCCGCACGCCGCCCTGCAGCGCGGCGCTCATCGCAGCCCGCGTTGCGCGCGTCATCGCGGCGGTGCGCGACCCGAACCCGGATTCCCATCGCGGCGGCGAAGCGCTGGCCGCCGCAGGGATCGGCTTCGACCAGGGGTTGATGCAGCAGGAGGCGCGCGAGCTCAACATCGGCTTTTTCTCGCGCGTGACGCGCGATCGTCCATGGGTGCGCATGAAGATCGCCGCGACGCTCGATGGACGCACCGCGCTCGCAAATGGGCGTAGCCAGTGGATCACCGGCGCCGATGCGCGCACCGACGGCCACCGCTGGCGCGCTCGCGCCTGCGCGATTCTCACCGGCATCGGCACCGTGAAGGCCGACGATCCGCGTCTGACCGTCCGAGACGTCGAGACACCGCGCCAGCCGCTGCGCGTCGTGGTCGACAGTCGCCTCGAGATTGGCGAAAACGCTCGTCTTCTCGAATCGGCGAACGTGCTCGTCTTCTGCGGCAGCGAGCCCAGGCGCGCAGTGAAAAACGCCGAAATCGTCGTGCTGCCGAATGCGGCCGGCAAGGTCGAGCTGTCCGCCATGTTGCGCGAGCTGGCACGACGCGGCGTAAACGAACTGCATGTCGAAGCGGGCTTTCGGCTGAACGGCTCGCTTGTGCGCGAAGGCTGCGTCGATGAGTTCCTGCTCTACCTGAACCCGAGCTTTCTTGGCGACGGCGCGCAAGGGATGCTCGATCTCGCGCCGTTCGATTCCCTCGAGAAGCGCATCGCGCTTGTGATTCGCAGTGTCGACCGTGTGGGCGAGGATCTGCGCATCCTGTGTCGTCCGAAGTGACGTGTTCACCGGCCTCGTAGAAACAGTAGGCAGCATCGAGCGCGTGCAGCGCGGCCGCGAAGGGGTGCGGCTGCGTGTGGATGCAGGGCGCCTGCCGCTTGCAAAGGTCCGTATCGGCGATTCAATTTGCGTGCAGGGGGCTTGTCTGACCGTAGTGGCGAAGCGGGGAAGGAAGCTGGAGTTCGACGTCTCCCGCGAAACCCTCGAATGCACGACCGGGCTCGATCGGCCGGGCGCGGTGAACATGGAGCGTTCCCTCCGGTTGGGCGACGTGCTCGGCGGGCACATGGTCACCGGCCACGTCGATGGCATCGGCGAGGTCGTTTCGTTCAAGGCAGTGGGCGAATCAAAGTGCCTGCGCGTGCGCATTCCGCGAGCGCTCGCCAGGTTCGTTGCGCGCAAGGGCTCGATCTGTGTCGATGGGGTGAGCCTGACTGTGAATCGGGTGGCCTCGGGCGTGATGGACGTCAACCTGATTCCGCACACGCTCGAGGCGACCACGCTTTCGCGCCTGGCACCCGCCGCAACCGTGAACCTCGAAGTCGATCTGATCGCGCGCTACGTGGAACGGATGCTCGAGCGCTGACTCATCCCCTGCACGAAGCAGGAAGGTATTTTCGCGTTGACCGTGGTACCGGCACCGCCGCAGGCCCATCCGTAGAGTGCCGACCCCAAGTCGCCCGGCGTGGTGGCGGGTGTGCCGCCGGCTTTCAACGGAATGAGCGTCACGACCGAGCCGTCTACAGCGGCGGCGATCGAGGTGACGGTGGCGGTGACCGCACCGTTCGCATCGGTCTCGATCTTTTGCACATACCTCGAGGCGAACCCGCTCTCGCAGCCCCAGCTGTTCGCTGCCGGGGCGCTGGCGCCGCTTTGGTAGATTTCGGAAACCGAGGAGCGGCAGGCGCTCATCGCGAGAACCGCCTCCGACATCTTCGCCCGCACCGAATAATCCTGGAACGCGGGCAGTGCAATCGCCGCGAGGATGCCAATGATCGTCACGACGATCATCAGTTCGACCAGCGTAAAGCCTTCCTGCAGGCGCTGCCATGCGCGGTGACGAGTCGCCAAGGTTGCCGCTCCCGGGTGAACGAACTTGGTTCAATCCTGCGGCGCGCGCGTTACATGAAATCGATGCGACACCCGTCTCCTGCAGGCGACTTCGGAGGCCCGGTCCTGGTCAGGTCGCGATCGGAGGGCCCCGATCGCAGCGCTCGATGACGAAAGCGATGACGAAAGCTTCTGCCGTCGCGACTGCCACCCAGAAGCACAACTCGAGCGC
>DASUMM010000162.1:0-6731 GCA_036277655.1 Burkholderiales bacterium
CTTCTGGCCGATCCCGATCACGCTTTCGACCGATCGCGCGACGGCGGACTCGATGAAGATCGGCGCGGAACTGGCGCTCACCGACCCCGATGACAATTCCGTGCTTGCGCTCATGAAGCTGACCGAGAAGTACTCGATCGACAGGGCGCACGAGTGCCGCACGGTCTTCAAGACGACCGACGCCGAGCACCCGGGCGTGCAGATGGTGATGCAGCAGGGAGAGGTGAACCTCGCCGGCCCGGTGCGCGTGCTCTCCGACGGCGGCTTTCGCGCGCGCTACGGCCCGCTCTTCCTGACCCCGGCCGAGACGCGCGCGAAGTTCGAGCAACTCGGCTGGGCGAAGGTGGCGGCGTTCCAGACGCGCAACCCGATGCACCGCTCGCACGAATACCTGGCGAAGGTCGCGATCGAAGTGTGCGATGGCGTGCTCGTGCATTCGCTGCTCGGCAACCTGAAGCCCGGCGACATTCCGGCCGAGGTGCGCACGAAAGCGATCGCGCTGTTGATCGAGAAGTACTTCCGCGCGGACACCGTCGTGCAATCGGGCTATCCGCTCGACATGCGCTACGCCGGCCCGCGCGAAGCGCTCCTGCATGCGCTCTTTCGCCAGAACTACGGCTGCTCGCATCTGCTCGTCGGGCGCGACCACGCCGGCGTCGGGAGCTATTACGGGCCGTTCGATGCGCACAGGATCTTCGACGAGATCCCGCGCGGCTTGCTCGAGACGCAACCGCTCAAGATCGACTGGACGTTCTGGTGCTACCGGTGCGGCGGCATGGCTTCCGGCCGCACCTGCCCGCATCCCGACGAGGACCGACTGCTCGTCTCCGGGACGAAACTGCGCAAATGGCTATCGGAAGGGAGCGACGTGCCGGCAGAATTCTCGCGGCCCGAGGTGCTCGAAGTCTTGCGCGAGTACTACGCCGGGCTGGAAGAAAAAGTCGAAGTCAAGCTGAGCGGGCATTCGGCCAGGTAGCCGGCAGCACCGCGTAGACGGTTTCGCCATCGACTTCGACGTCGAACATCTGCAGTTCGCGCTCGGCGAGCCCGCGCGGCTCGCCGCCATCGCGCAGGCTCCATTGCCACAGGTGCTCGAGGCAGGTCAGGACTTCGCCGTCGAACGCGCCTTCGCATAGCGCCACCCCCTCGTGTGGGCAGGCGGCCTGGCAGGCGAAGAAGCGGTCGCCCGCGTTGACGATGCATACCTTGCCGCCCGCCGCTTCGAACTGCTTTATGGCGTTCGGCGGTACGTCGCTCGCCTTGCAGATTGCGTGCCGCGCCATCAGGCGACCACGATCTCGTCGGAATCGTGCGGTGTGGAGTACCAGGTGATTGCGCCGGTCTCGACGTCGTAGCGCCGGCGGTTCTGCGTGCCCATGTCGCAGCCGTAGACGTGCACGCTGACCGACGGCGTGTCGCCCGGGTTGTGCACGCGATGCACGTCGCGCTGCGGCGTGGTGATGTGCGAGGTCTCGCCGGTCTTCGTGTAATAGACGCCGACTTCCTGCAATTGCGCGCGCTCGGGGTTCGAGCCGTCGTCGATGCGCTTGTAGCGCGTCTCCTTCTCCAGGCCGTCGATGAAGCCGAGCACGCCCCACGAGAGGTGATCATGGATCGGCGTACCCTTGTCCGCGCCCCAGCAGAACGCAATGACCGAGAGCGCGGTGCCGCGCCGGTACAGGCAATACTGCCCGTACCCGGAGGCGACGCCGGTCTTGCCTTCCGGCGGGCGCCGGTACCTGTCCTTCAGCCAGCCGCGATCCGGACTGCTGATCAATTGCTTCATCAGCGTCTCGACCTCGGCGACGATCTTCCACTGATCGCGCTCGCGATCGACGACGGCCTCCAGGCCGTCAATGAATCGGGCGAGCGCGGGATTCGGATGGCGCATGACTGGTTTCCTTCAGGGGGTGGTTCTTGCCGCGCCGCCGCGCCGGCGTGAACGCGAGCGCTTCGAGGCCCGCCGCATCGCGAACCACGATGCGTCGACGCACCATCTGCAGGTGGCCGCTGCGCTCGAGCCGGCTCAACGTCACGGTGAGAAACGGGCGCCCGACGCCGACCATCGCGGCGAGCGTGACATGGGTCAGGTTCAAATCGATCAGCAAGCCTTCGGTCGTCTTGACGGCGAAATGCTCGCAGAGCGCGAGCAGCATCCCGCACACGCGCTCGAAGGCGGGCAGCGTGCCGAGCACGAGCGTGAGATGGTTGTACCAGTGCAGGCGCACCGAGAGCGCGCGTACCGCCGCCTCCGCCATGTCGGGATAGGTGCGCACCAGCGCGTAGAACTGCTCGACGCTCAGCGTATGCAGCAGCGACTCTTCCAGGCAGCGCACTGTCATCTGGTGCACGTGCGAATCGCTCAGGTTGAGCGCGCCGATCAGGTCGCCGCGGGACCACAGGCCCGTGATCACGGTGCGCCCGCTCGAGCTCTGGTATTCCGACAGCGCCTTGCCTTCGCCGAGGATTCCCACGCTGGAGGCGGCGTCGCCCTGGCGCCAGATGATTTCTCCCTTGCGGTAGCGGCGCTGACCGCATTTCGCCAGCACCAGATCGCGATGTTCCTGCGGAATGGCGGCGAATAGGTCGAGGTGTCCGCTGCGGCTCGGAGTCGCCACGTCGTCGTTGAGTCTGATCCCGGAGGCGCAATATAGCAGGCTTCCACGAGCGCGAGATTGTTCCATTTGGAACATCCCCGCCGAGCGAAAAAATCGATAATCGATCCTCACTGGAGCGAGGAGCCTGGCATGAACACCAAAGAGCGAATCCTCGCCACGTTGCGCGGCGAGCGATCGAACGAGCGCGTGGTCTGGGTGCCGACCGTGGGCGTGACGGTCGAGGCGATGAAGCAGGTCGATGCGAGCTGGCCTGAATCGCACTGGGACCCGAAGAAGCTCGCGCGCGCCGCCGCCTCGACGTACGAGCTCACCGGAGTGCCGTGCTGCACCGTGCCGTTCTGCCTCACGCTCGAAGGGGAGGCGCTCGGCTGCCCGCTCGACAAAGGCACCGGCATCACGCAACCGCAGATCATGGAGCACCTCGAGACTGGGTTCGACGAATTCGAGGTGCCGGAGAATTTCCTCGAGCGCGGGCGCATCCCGGCGGTGCTGGAAGCGATTTCGCTCCTCGCGGCGAGCCAGCGCAACGTGCAGCCGGTGAACATGAAGGTGACTGGGCCGTTCACCATCGCCTGCGCGGTGTTCGGCGCCGAGCGCGTGCTGCTCGCGACGATCGAAGAGCCCGAGGCGGTGAAGCGCGTGATGGAGAAGATGGCGCAGGTCGGGATTGCGCTTTCCCACGCAGCGCTCAAGGCCGGAGTGGACACGATCACGCTCTCCGATCCGGTAGCGAGCGGCGATCTCCTTTCCGGCGACCAGTACGCCGAGTTTGCGCGGCCCTACGAGCAGAAGGTGTTTGCCGCGCTGAAGGGCGTTCCCACCTCGCTCCACATCTGCGGCTACACGAAGGACCTGATGCCGCACATCGCCTCGACCGGGACGCGCTCGTTTTCGTTCGAGGAGAAAGTCGAGGTCCGGGACGCCAAGCAGATCCTCGGCGACGACGTGCTCGCGATCGGCAACGTTGCGCCGGTGCGCGCGCTGCTGAATGGCTCGCCTGCCGATGTGCTGCGCGAAGCGAACAAGTGCTTCGAGGACGGCATCGATCTGCTCTCTTCCGGTTGCGCAGTGCCGCCGCTCACCAAGCTCGAGAACCTGCGCGCGATGGCCGACGCCGCCAGGACGCACTAGCGCGATGAACGCCCCTGCCACCAGCGAGCGCGAGGAGATCCTGAACGGGCTCGCCGATTCGGTCTGGAAGCTCGATCCGGCGATGGCGACGCAATTCGCGCAGCGCGCGATCGACACCGGCATGGATGCCTACGAGGCGATCAACGATGGCCTCGCGAAGGGAATGATGGTGGTGAGCGGCAAGTTCGATCGGCGCGAGTACTTCGTCCCCGAGCTGCTGCGTGCGGCCAAGGCGATGAACACCGGCATCGACCTGCTGAAGCCGTATCTGAAGGTCGACGCCACCACGCACAAGGGCACGGTGGTGATTGCCACAGTGAAGGGCGACATCCACCAGATCGGCAAGAACCTGGTGGCGTTGATGCTGCGCACCGCGGGCTTCACGGTGCACGACCTCGGCGTCAATTGCCCCGCCGAGAAGTATCTCGGCAAGGCGAAGGAGGAAAACGCCGACATCATCGGCATGTCGGCGCTGATGACGACAACCATGCTCTATATGGAGACCGTCACGCGCGAGCTGGAGCAGCAGGGCATGCGCGAGCGCATTCGCGTGATGGTCGGCGGCGCGCCGGTGAGCGAAGCATTCGCGAAGAAAGTCGGCGCCGACCGCTACGCAAGCCACGCGGCGATGGCAGTACAGGTGGCGAAGGAGCTGGTCGCGCAAAAGGTGGCGTAGTGGGACTCACCGTCCTGCCGGAGGGACGCACCGTAGCGGTGGCGCCCGGCGTTTCGGTGCTGCAAGCCTGTCGCGAGCACGATATCGACCTGCCGGGAATCTGCGGCGGCCGCGGCCGCTGCCGCGAGTGCCGCGTCACCGTGATCGGCAGGGAAGTCGCCCCGAGCGCGCTCGATCAGTCGCTGCTCGAGCCGGAAGACCTCGCCAAAGGATGGCGCCTTTCGTGCCAGCTCATGGTCGAGGGCGATCTCACGATCGCGCTGCCGCCGGTATCGCTGAAGCTCCTCGATCCGAGCGTGGTGCTGCCGCAACTCTCATCGGTGAAACCGGTGATCCAGGATGTCGAGGTGGATCTCGTCGTTGGAGAGGAAAGCGATCGCCCGGCGATCGCGTTGCTCGAGGAGGCGCTCGCCGGGAAAGGCATTCTCCTGAAGCGCGCGAGCATCGCGGCGCTGCGCGAGCTTGGTCTCGCGCTTTCGCGGCGCGAAAAGCGCCTGCGCTGCCTGCTGCACGAGGGCTTCCTGATCGATCTGCGCCCGCCGTCGGCCTCGCCGGTCTATGGCCTTGCGATTGACATCGGCACCAGCACCGTGTCGATGGCGCTGCTGGAGCTCTCCAGCCTCGCGATGCTGTCGGTGGAAACCGAGCGCAACCCGCAGGGCGCCTACGGCGGCGATTTCATGTCGCGCATCGCTTTCGCGATGGAGAAGGAAGAGAACCTGCTCGAGCTGCACGGCAAGATCATCGGCCGCCTCAACCGGATGATCGAGCGTCTGGTGATGAGCTACGGCCTCGCGCGGCGCGATATCGTGCTGATGACCTTGGCGGGAAACGCGGTGATGCACCATCTCTTCTTCGGCCTGGACGTCAAGGCGCTCGGCGGGTTTCCGTTCCGCCCGGTGCTGAACGAAGCGCTGGTCGTTCCCGCGGCGGAGCTGGCGCTCAAGCTCGCGCCGGCCACGCCGGTGGTCGGGCTGCCGCTCATCTCCGGCTACATCGGCGCGGACACGATCGGCGTCATCGTCGCGCTCGACCTGGTCAATCGCAAGGACACTGTGATCGCCGTAGACGTCGGCACGAATGCCGAGGTGGCGCTCGTGCACCAGGGAAAGCTCTACGTCTGCTCGGCGCCGGCTGGACCGGCGTTCGAAGGCGCCCAGATGGCGTGCGGCACGCAGGCGCGGCCCGGCGCGATCACCAAGATTGCGATCGACGACGCACGCCAGCGCTTGCGCGTGGACACTGTCGAAGAAAAGCCGCCGTTCGGAATCGCCGGCACCGGAATCGTCGATGCGATCGCCGAGCTGGTGCGCGTCGGCGTGCTCGATGAATCCGGCCGCATGCAGGAGACGGACGAGTGGCCGGCGTGGCTGCGCGAGCGCGCCCATCTCGCCGGCGAGATGCGTGCGTTCATCGTTGCGCGGGACCCGGAAGACCGGCCGCTCTATGTGCACCAGGGCGATGTGCGCGAGCTGCAGCTCGCGAAGGCGGCGACTGCGACCGCGGTCCATTACGTGATGGCCGCCGCAGGCATCACGGCCGCAGACCTCGACCGTGTCTATGTCGCCGGTGCGTTCGGCAGCTACCTCGATCCAAAGAGCATCCTGCGCATCGCGTTGCTGCCCGACGTGCCACTCGAGCGGGTGGAGTTCGTCGGCAACGCCGCGCTCGCGGGTGCGGTGCTCGCCACGCTCTCCAGCAAGCACATGGAAACCGCGGTTCGCGCCGCGCGCGAGGCGGTGCGCGTCGACATGGCGACCGACGAATCGTTCCAGGACGTGTTCGTCGACAAGCTTCGGCTCGGGCATTGATTGAGGACGATCGCCGTGCCTCGCTACGAGCAGATGGGCGATCTGGAAGTCTCGGTGCGGCCCGAGCAGATCCTGCGCATGCATTACCCGGATCTTTCTGCGCCGATCGCGCAGGAAGTGCGCGACACGGCGGCCGCGATGGCGGCACATGCGCTCGAAATTGCCGTGCCGGTGGCGTGGGTGCGCCAGCTCTCGGTTCACGCGCTGGACGGAGCGTTTCGCGTCGCGTGCGCGGAAGCTTTTGGCGAGGACGGTGCCGCGCATCTGTTCGTGGTCACGCTCGGGCCCCGGCTCGATGAGCGCGTCAGCGAGCTTTTCAATGCGATGGATGGACTGGAAGGGCTTTTCCTCGATACCGCCGGCTGGGTCGCGGTGCAATCGGCGCTCAGCTCGGTTCGCAGCCGGCTCGGTCCGCGGGCGCGGGCCCAGGGCTTTCGTCTGACGCGGCGGATGGGCCCGGGCTATCTCGATTGGCCGCTGGAAGAGCAGTCGGCG
>DASUMM010000163.1:0-2558 GCA_036277655.1 Burkholderiales bacterium
CCGCCGAAATAGATCGGCGAACCGCGCAACTCGCGCTCCTCCAGCGTGAGGGACAGGCGCTCGAACAGGGCCTGCAGCGTCATGTCGATCGGCCGGTTGACGACCAGGCCGAGCGCGCCCTGGTCGCTGTGCTCGCAGATGTACGTCAGCGTCTTGGAGAAATACGGATCGACCATGCTCGGCATGGCGATCAGGAAATGATGCGTCAGGTTGATCGAAGCCACCGCGACGCGATTTTACTCCTCGCTAGATCTCCACCATCTCGAAATCTTCCTTGCGCGCTCCGCACTCCGGACAGGTCCAGTTGATGGGGATGTCGTCCCAGCGGGTGCCCGGCGCGATGCCTTCGTCCGGCAGGCCTTTCTCCTCGTCGTAGACAAACCCGCAGATGAGACACATCCACGTACGGAACACCACCTGGTTTTCGGCCATGAAGATCGAGTCGCGTGCGTTAAAATCGGCGGGCATCTTAACGTATTCCCCAGCGCGTTCGCGGTCAATTCGCGCGCGCCGCCTCCATGCCCAGCTCTCCTCCCCTCGTGATGGTGTTCGCCGCCACCGACCCGACGGGCGGCGCGGGATTGCAGGCCGACGTGATGACGCTTGCGAGTCTCGGTTGTCATCCGCTTTCGGTGGTGACGGCCACCACGGCGCAGGACACGCACGGGGTACGCGCCATTCGCGCGCTGGAGAGCGAGTGGCTGCGCGAGCAGGCGTGCGCGGTGCTGCAGGAGCTGCCGGTCGCCGCATTCAAGCTCGGCGTGATCGGCTCGGCGGAAAACGCGCATGCGATTGCCGAGCTACTGGGGCAGCACCCGGGGATCCCGGTCGTGCTCGATCCGGTGCTTGCCTCCGGACGCGGCGATCCGCTTACCTCGCGCGCAACGGTTGCCGCAATTCGCGCCCGCTTGCTGCCGCTGGCTACCATCGTCACCCCTAACAGCATTGAAGCGCGCGAGCTGGCCGGATGCGCGCCGGGAACGGCGCTTGCCGAATGTGCAGCTATGCTGGTTCGCTCCGGCGCGCGCCATGTGCTGATCACGGGCGGTCATGAGACCGGCGCGGACGTAAGGAACGTGCTGCATGACGCAAGCGGCGCGATCGGCGAAGGCCGCTGGCAGCGTCTTCCGGGCGAGTATCACGGCTCGGGCTGCACGCTCGCCTCGGCAATCGCCGCGGAGCTTGCGCATGGGCTGCCAATGCCTGAGGCCGTGCGCCGGGCGGAGGAGTACACCTGGCACGCGCTGGCGCGTGGATTTCGTCCGGCCGACGGCCAGTTTCTTCCCGATCGTCTGCAACGCGCCCTCGGCCAATGACGCTGCGCGGGCTCTACGCGATCACCCCCGAGAGGGAAGAAACGGAGTTGCTCGAGTCGCAGGTTCGCGCCGTCCTTGCCTGCGCGCCGCGCGGTTGGGGGGCGCTGCAATATCGCAACAAGCTGGCAATGCCGGAAGCGCAGCTTTCGCAAGCGCGGCGGCTCGCGGCGATCGCACGCGAACGCGGCGTTCCGTTCATCGTCAACGACAACGTGGAGCTCGCGCTCGCCGTCGACGCCGATGGCGTCCATCTGGGGCGCGACGACGGCGACCTGGCGCAAGCACGGCAAAAGTTGCGCGGCAGGATTCTCGGCGTGTCCTGCTACAACTCGTTCGATGCCGCACGCTCGGCGGTTACAGCGGGCGCCGATTACGTCGCATTTGGCAGCGTTTTTGTCTCCGGCACCAAGCCCGGGGCCGTGCACGCCCCGCTCGATCTTTTCCGCCAGGGCCGCACGCTTGGCGTGCCCCTGGTCGCCATTGGCGGAATCACGCTCGAGAACGCTCCTCAGGTCCTCGCCGCCGGCGCAGATGCGCTGGCAGTGATTGCCAATCTGTTCGACGCGCAAGACATCGCAGCGCAGGCTCGTGCGTTCGCGACCCTTTTCCCGGCACAATCCGCCTTATGAGCACCCGCAACGAAAGCTTGTTCGAGCGCGCGCAGCGCACCATTCCGGCGGGCGTCAATTCGCCGGTGCGGGCCTTTCGTGCCGTCGGTGGCACGCCGCCATTCTTCGAGCGTGCGTCAGGCGCGCATCTGTGGGACGCCGATGGCCGGCGCTACATCGACTACGTCGGCTCCTGGGGTCCGATGGTCGCCGGCCACACGCATCCGGAAGTGGTGCAAGCCGTGCAGGCGGCCGCCGCCCGTGCGCTCTCCTTTGGCGCGCCGACCGCGGGCGAGGTCGAGCTTGCCGAGGCAATCTGCGGAGAGGTCCCTTCGATCGAGCTGGTGCGGCTCGTTTCCTCGGGGACCGAGGCGACCATGAGCGCGCTACGCCTGGCGCGCGGATTCACCGGGCGCGACGCGATCGTCAAATTCGAAGGCTGCTACCACGGGCACGCGGACTCGCTGCTGGTAAAGGCGGGCTCGGGCGCACTCACCTTCGGCAACCCGAGCTCTGCCGGCGTTCCGGCAGACACTGCTTCCCACACCATCGTGCTCGACTACAACGACGCAGAACAAGTTCGTGCGCTTTTCGCCGCGCGTGGCAGGGAAATCGCCGCCGTCATCGTCGAGCC
>DASUMM010000164.1:0-2599 GCA_036277655.1 Burkholderiales bacterium
ACGAGATTCGCAAGCGCGATGCCGAGGTGCTCGAAATCTCACCGTCCACGCCGGAAAAAGGGCGCCTCTACGCAGCGAAGTACAAGCTGCCCTTCCCTTACCTTTGCGACCCCGAGGACCAGGCGCGCCGCAACTGGCACATCGAGGCGCGCAAACGCGGCCCCGGCTGGTACGTAACGGGCTTGGTACTGGGCATGACTGCGAAGCCGCCGGCGAACGACTACGGCGCAGAGGGGCCCGCGCCTGGCGACATCCCAAGCTTGTTACGCGATGACGACATGGGATTTTTCATCGTCGATCGCGCCGGCACGATCCGTTATGCGTACACGGGTTCCTACGTGGAAGGACAGAAACCGCTGCAGATCCGCCCGATCCCGGCAAACGACGAGATCCTGCGGGAACTGGACCGGGTCGCGTAATCGCGGGCGCGTCGCGAGCGCCGCTGCGTTATTTCTTTTCTTCGAGTTCAGCGAGCCGCTTCGCCATCGACTGCTCTTTTTCCCAGCGAGCGGTTTCGTCGCGAATGAAAGCGGCAATCGCAGAGGGCTTGCCCGGCGCGCTCTCGAGCAGCACGACGGTGAACGCGATCGAGAGCTTGCGCCCGTCCTTGTGGACCGCTGGAACGCGCAGCAGGTCCGTGCCGTAACGGGTGACGCCGGTTTCCATCACTTTCCGGTAACCGTCCCAGTGCCGCTGCTGCAGGCGCTGCGGGATGATCAGGTCGAGCGACTTGTGGAGCGCCTCGGCTTCGGTGAAGCCGAAGATTCGCTCGGCCGCGCGATTCCAGAAGAGGATCGAGCCGTCGCTGTCGGCGACGACGATCGCGTCTCCTGCATCGCGCGCGAGCGCCTCGAAATCGATCGGGCTCGCCACTCCGTTAGCTTTGCCTCAGTTCCTCGAAGGCGGCCGAGCGCGCCCTTCGCGCCTCGATGCCCGCGTCCGCTTGAGGACGCAATTCGGCGATCGCGGCATGCAGCGTGCCGCCATTCATCATGCGCGCCTTGATGTCAGCAAACGAAATCTTCAAGTTGTCGCTCGCGTGGACAGCAGCCACGAAGTCGCCCAGATTGCGGAACCCGGCGGCGGCCGAGCGCAGATCGGTGCCATGCGGAAGTCGCTTCGCGAGGCTCCCCGCCAGCGTCTTATAGTCGCCCGCGCGTTCCGGCGGCAGGCTCGGAACGGGTGCTGCGTGCTGGTGCATCGACCATCCGCCGCCCATCATCGGGGCGAGAACGTCGCTGAACGAGCCGAAGCGCTGCGCAAGAGCGCTCGGGCTCGCGCTGAGGATCCAACCGATCAGGACCAGAGAGGCCGAAAGAAGTCGTCTATTCGTTTTCATTTGAGGTGGTTCCTTCTCGTGCACCCCCTTGCGGGAACACTACGGCCTGTTTTGGCCGAAGTCCATCAGACAGATGTAACGCTCTGTAAACTCGGGGAGATCAGGGGCGCGGGTCCGTCGCGCTCGAGCCTGTCGGCGCGGAAAGGGCGCTCTCCAGCACGAGTGCTGCGCGCCGCGCGCTTTCCTGCAGCGATTGCATGCGCCAATCCGATGATCGAAGCGGCGACTCGTAATGCACCGAAAGCATGCCGATCACACTGCCCCAGCGGCTCAGCAACGGAATCGACTGCACCGCACGAAACCCCGACCTCCTGGCGACCTCGAGGTGCGGCGCGAAAACCGGATCCTCGAAAACGTCCAAGATCACCAGCGGGCTCCCGGAGCGGAGGCTTCTTGCGCAGACCGAGGAGCCGTCGACCCTGACACACGCAAAATGATCGAGGAACTCCCGTCCGAATCCGCGCTGAGCGACGATCCGCAACGCGTCATGCGGGTCGACCATCTGAATGGTCCCCTTGTCTGCGCCTTGCGCGGCGATCGCAGCGTCGAGCGCCTCGTGAAGCGCCTGGATGACCGCATCGGAGAGCAAATCGATCCCTTCGATCAAGCTGTCGCGCTTTTCCCGATCCCCTTGCGCGGCCAGCTTCGCTGCGCGCGCCACATCGGAGAGTTGCAGCGTCCCGTCGATCGTATCGAGATGGGCGAGAATCTGATCGAACCGTGGCTGGCTCCTGAGCCGCTGCAGTTCTTCCCATGCCTGCCGGCTCGCTCGTCCGGAAAGCCGGGCGAATTTCTTTTCCGGGGTGGTCACGCCGAAATGAAGTCTAGACAAAACAGCGCGGCCGGTGCATGGCCTGGTGCAAAAAAAGTTGTAGAGACTCCGCTACAGCGACGCCAGACGTCCGATCCGTCGCGAAGCTTCTCTACCTCAGCCCTGCATTGATCCTCTCCAGCATCGCCGCACCCGGGCACAGATCCTTCTCGCCGAGCTTGTTGAACGCGGTGTCGTAGGTATTCAGATGCGCATGCAAGTCCTGCGCGTCCGGCGCGAGGTATAGCAGCCCCGTCAAGACTTCGCCCTTCTCTGCAGCCTGCGCAATGTGAGTGGTGGCGTTGATGCGATCGCTCGGGTCGTAGCTCGCGTCGATCTTGCGAAGCTTGATGATCGAGCCATCGTGCTGTGGCACTTCGATGACGCCGCCCTCGGAGTAGTCCACCGTGATTGCGTCGCGCGAAGGCCAGAAGTCGAGCCGGTTCACC
>DASUMM010000165.1:0-9951 GCA_036277655.1 Burkholderiales bacterium
GACCTGCCTGGAATCGTCCGGGAAAAGCTGCAGCTCGACTTCCGCGTACGGCCCGGCGGTGCCGGTGAGCACGGAACCGGTCAGATAGGGTCGAAACCGGGCAAGCGCCTTCATCGCCGCGACCGCTGCACGGCGCAGCGAGGTCACCCTGGACTCGTGCTCTCCTTGCTGATAGAGCGCGCGGTATGCGCGCAGCTGGTTTTCGATCTCGTCGTTGCTGGGCAGCGCCACGCGGCCGTCGATCCCCAGTTGCCTGAGCGCCTTGCGCTTGGCAAGCGCGAAGTCATCAATGCCGTCTTCGGCCATTATGCGTGCTGCGGTAGCCGCGATAAGCTCCCGGGAGTTTCCCGCCCGGTCAGCGCGTTTCGCCATGATGCGGTGCGATCATAGCCCACCGCCCGACGTAGAATCGCCCCCTTTTTTCGGTTCCTCGCCTTGCATCTTCACATTCTCGGCATCTGCGGGACTTTCATGGGCGGCCTCGCGGCGTTGGCGCGCGAGGCCGGTTGGCGCGTCACCGGTTGCGATTCAGGCGTCTACCCGCCGATGAGCGATCAATTGCGCGCATTGGGAATCGACCTCATCGATGGCTATGGCGAGGATCAACTCGCGTTGAATCCCGACCTGTGGGTGATTGGGAATGCCATTACCCGCGGAAACCCACTCGCCGAAGCAATTCTCGACCGGCGGGAACGCTTTCAGTCCGGGCCGGCATGGCTCCGCGAGCATATTCTGCGTCGTAAGTGGGTGCTCGCTGTGGCGGGAACGCATGGAAAGACCACCACTTCGGCAATGCTCACGCACATCCTGGAATCGGCCGGCAAAGCGCCTGGATTCCTGATTGGCGGCGTGCCGCTCGACTTCTCGGTTTCCGCCCGACTCACTGAATCGGAGTTGTTCGTGATCGAAGCGGACGAATACGACACCGCGTTTTTCGACAAGCGCTCGAAGTTCGTCCACTACTTACCAAAGACCGCAGTGATCACTAACATTGAATTCGATCATGCCGACATCTTCGACGATCTTACGTCGATCGAGCGTCAATTTCATCACTTCGTACGTATCCTGCCGCGATCAGGCCGGCTCGTGGTGAGCGAAACGGATCAGGCAACTAAGCGAGTGCTCACCAAGGGCTGCTGGACCCCGGTCACAACAGTCGGGTCGGCAGAAGGATGGCATTGGCAAAAAGCCGACTCGCTCGCTTTTGGCGATCGCGTGGTGGGGAAGCTGCCTACCGACTTGGGCGGTCTGCATAACCGCATGAATGCGCTCGGTGCAATCGCTGCTGCGCAGCATGCCGGAGTTGAGCCGGAGGCGGCGCTTGCTTCGCTAGGAAGCTTTCGAGGGGTGCGACGCCGGCTGGAGCTTCGCGGTGCCCCAAGGGGAATCGCCGTGTATGACGATTTCGCGCATCACCCGACCGCCATCCAGGCAACTCTGCAAGGCTTGCGTGCGCGCGTGGGGCGGGCGCGAATCATTGCTGTGCTCGAGCCGCGTTCGAACACCATGAAGCTTGGGACGATGAAGGAAGCGCTGCCGGAAAGCGTCGCCGAGGCCGACGCGGCGTTCGTCTATAGCTCCGGCCTGGGTTGGGATCCGGCACCCGTCTTTGCGGCGGCAGGGTCGAAGGCAAAATGTATCGGCGACCTGGATGCGATGGTGGAAGCGATCGCGCAGGTGGCGCAAACCGGCGATCATGTGCTGATCATGTCGAATGGCAGCTTTGGCAACGTTCACGAGAAGCTGATCAAGCGGCTTGCCAGCGACCCGGGGCAACCCTTTATTCAATGATCGTCTATCTCCACGGGTTCAACAGCGCGCCCGCCTCGCACAAGGCGCGAACGTTTCACGCGTACATGAGGGAGCGGGGACTGGGTGAGCTTTTCGTCTGTCCCCGACTCCCCCACCCTCCGCAGCAGGCAGTGCAAGCAATCGAGGCGGAGCTGGAAAAGTATCCGAAGCGAGCGCTCACGCTGGTCGGCAGCTCGCTCGGCGGGTTCTATGCCACATGGTTCGCCGAGCGGCGCAATCTGCGCGCCGTCCTGATCCAGCCGGCGATCACTCCGTATGTCGGCCTCCAGGCGATGCTCGGGCCGCAGCAGAATCTGTATACCGGCGAGCGCTACGAACTTACGCGCGCGCACCTCGATGGCTGGCGCAGGCTGGCCGTCGAGGAGGTCGATCCCGAGCGCTATCTGCTTCTCCTCGAAACCGGCGATGAATTGCTCGACTGGCGTGAAGCCGTCCGCAAGTACGAAGGAGCGCGCATGGTGATTCGCCAGGGCGGCGACCACACGCTGCAGAGTTTTCCCGAGCACATCCCGCGCATCTTGCGGTTTGCCGGGATCGCCGGGCAATGAACATCCTCTACGAGGATGAGGGCGAATACAAGGTCGGCAGCATTCTCGCCACTCACCCGGCGTCGCTTCAGGTGGAGACCGTCCATGGCCGCCGCGCCAAGGTGAAGTCTGCGCGCGTGCTGCTGCGCTTCGAGCAGCCGCCGGGCTCCGAGCTGCTGCGTGAGGCGGAGCGATATGCCGCCGATCTGGACACCGAGTTGCTCTGGCAATGCTGCGGCCCGGCGGAGTTTTCGTTCGAGCAGCTGGCGCGTGAGTACGTCGGCCGTGAGCCGACGGCGACCGAGGCGGCGGGTGTGCTCCTCAAGCTGCATTCCGCGCCGCTTTATTTTCACCGTCGGGGCAGGGGCTGGTTTCAGGCGGCGCCTGCCGAAACGGTGCGGCTGGCGCTCGCCAACCTTGAGAAGAAAAAGCGCCTTGCGGACACCATCGAGGCTTGGACCAGCGCACTTGCGCGTTTCGAATGCCCGGACGAGATCGCCTTGCTGCAACCCCAGTTGCTCTACCAGCCGGATCGCACCCGACCTGAGACCAAGGCCTTGGAAGCAGCGTGCGAGCGTACTGGAATGAGCCCGGCCGCGCTCTTCGAACGTTGCGGCAGGTTGCCCGACAGCCATGCCTTCCATCTCGGGCGCTTCCTGCACGAGTTCCATCCGCGCGGGCCAGCGTTCCCGGAGCATGCCGGGCCGCAGGCAATCGCCGACCTGCCGCTGGCCGCAGTGAACGCGTTCAGCATCGACGATTCCGAAACGACGGAGATCGATGATGCGTTCTCGGTAGCGCCGCTCTCGGGCGAGCTGATGCGCGTCGGGATTCATATCGCCGCGCCCGCGCTCGGCATCGAGGCGGGCACGCCGCTCGACATGATTGCGCGCGAGCGCCTGTCG
This sequence comes from Burkholderiales bacterium, assembly GCA_036277655.1. GTDB lineage: Bacteria > Pseudomonadota > Gammaproteobacteria > Burkholderiales > SG8-39 > 2-02-FULL-66-14. The sequence goes on from DASUMM010000165.1 coordinate 3,245, forward strand.
AGCGCATATTTTCCGGATCGCAAGTTCACGATGCTGCCGCCCGGCGCGGTGGAGGCGTTCTCGCTCGACGCAGGGAAGGAGCGGCCGTGCGTCTCGCTCTATGTCGACGTATCGACGAGCGACGGTGCGGTGCGCGCAAGCCATACGCGCATCGAGCGCGTGAGCATCGCCGCCAACCTGCGTCTTGGCGAGCTCGCGCCGCTCAATGCGGCACTTCCGGCGGGATCGGCGACCGGCATTGCTTTCGCAAAAGAGCTGCACGCACTCTGGCGGTTCGCCGTGGCACTGGAGCGCGCGCGCGGCAAACCGAGCAGCACCGAAGGTGCGCCGGATTACGTGTTTCGCGTCGAGCAGGACCGAGTGCGCATCGAGTTGAGGCGGCGCGGCGTGCCGCTCGACAAGCTGGTGTCCGAACTGATGATCCTCGCCAACCGCACTTGGGGCGAGTTTCTCGCCGAGCGCGGGGTGGCGGCGATCTATCGAGTGCAATCAGCCGGCAAGGTACGGCTCAGCGTGCACCCGGAGCCGCACGATGCCCTCGGCTTGAGCTGCTATGCGTGGATGACCTCGCCGTTGCGCCGCTACGTCGACCTTCTAAACCAGCGGCAACTCGTGGCGACGCTGCGTGGCGATCGTCCACCCTTGCGCCAGAATTCCGAGGCGCTGCTCGGCGCCATGCAGGCGTTCGAGCTGACCTACGCGCGCTATGACGAGCACCAGCGGTCGCTCGAAACTTACTGGGCGCTGCGCTGGCTGCTGCAGGAGGGCGTGAGTGAAGCGAGGGCCACGGTCCTGCGCGAAAACCTGGTCCGGCTCGAGGGCTTGCCCCTCGTGGTGCGGGTACCGTCGCTGCCACCGCTGGATGCCGGGGCAGCGGTGCGCGTCGCGCTCGATCAGATCAACCTTGTCGATTGCACGTTGCGCGCCCACTACAAGGGCGCAGAAACCCCCGCAAGGCCGGAGGTAAACGCATAAAATGGCGGCCGCACAAGCCCTTGGGGGCAATTTGCGAAGTAGCTTCGCATCCTCGGTCGCGCATTTCTGGCAAGGGCTGGATGATCAACAGCGTCTCCTCACCGCCTGCGTCGGTGCATCGGTGGTGCTGCATGCCTTGTTGCTCACCTTGCACTTCCGCTTTCCGGAGACGCTGCGCTGGAAATCGGATTCCCATCCACTCGAAGTGGTGCTTGTCAATGCGCGCACTGCCGAGAAGCCGCAAAAGGCCGAGGTAAAGGCGCAGGCCAACTCGGACGGCGGAGGTAACGTCGATGAGCGACGACGGGCAAAAGCGCCCCTTCCCGCCACTCCCGTCCGATCCCCCGGCCGCGATCTTGCCGAGGCGCGGCGGCGGGTCGAGCAACTGGAAGCGCAGCAACGACAGTTGCTCGCGCAATCGGCCGCATCGGCCACCAGCGTAGCGCGTGAAGAGCCCAAGACGCCCGCGCCGGCAGAAGCGCAACCGAGCGGTCGGGACCTCGCAGACCTGTCGCTCGCAGCCATGCGGCTGCAGGCGCAGATCGACAAGCGCGTCGAGGAATACCAGAAGCGGCCGCGCAAACGCTTTATCGGCGCGCGTGCGGCGGAATATCGCTTCGCCCTCTATGAAGAGGGATGGCGCGCCAAGGTGGAACGCGTCGGCACGCTCAACTATCCGGCCGAGGCGCGCGGCAAGCTCTATGGCAACCTGCGCCTTACCGTGACCCTGCGCCCCGATGGCAGCATCGAGCGGGTGGAGCTCGACCGCAGCTCCGGTCTGAAAGTGCTCGACGAGGCCGCGCTGCGAATCCTGCAGATGGCCTCGCCATTTGCCGCCTTCCCTCCCGAGATCGTCAAGGACACCGACCTCCTCGTGATCACGCGCACCTGGTTCTTCGCCCAGGGTGACAAGATCTGGACCGAGTAGCCCGGCGATGGCGGATCGCTATGCGGTGATCGGCAATCCGGTCGCGCACTCGAAATCGCCCTGGATCCACAGCGAGTTCGCCCGCTCCACCGCGCAAGACATCGAATACATCGCGCTCGAAGCGCCGGTCGATGGGTTCGCGCGCACGGTGGAAGACTTTCGCGCCAGCGGCGGCAAGGGCGCAAACGTGACGCTGCCCTTCAAGGAGCAGGCCTACCGCTACTGCACCGATCCAAGCGCCGCGGCGCGCTCGGCGCAAGCGGTGAACACCCTTGCCTTCAGCGAGGGCCGGATCCATGGCGAGAACACCGATGGCTCGGGACTCTTACGCGACCTGACGGTGAATCTCGGCAGGACGTTGGGCGGGCGCTCGGTGCTGCTGCTTGGCGCCGGTGGCGCAGCGCGGGGAGTACTTGGCCCTTTGGTGGCGGCAGGCCCGGCGCGACTGGTGGTAGCAAACCGCAGCCCGGACAAGGCGCGGGAATTGGCCGCTCGCTTCGAGCGCGGCGTAGAAGCGGTGGCGTTCGATTCGCTTGCCGGTCTCTCCTTTGACTTGGTCGTCAATGCGACTTCCGCGGGAATGCGGGGCGAAGCTCCTCCCATCCCGCCAAGCATATTCGGTAAGGGAGCGCTCGCTTATGATCTCGTATACGGGCGTGACACGCCGTTTCTTGCCCTCGCTCGGGCGAGCCACTGCGACACCAGCGACGGCCTCGGAATGTTGATCGAGCAGGCGGCCGACTCGTTCCATATCTGGCGTGGTGTACGGCCCGACACCCGAGCGTTGATCACGGCGCTGCGCACGCGGTAATGCGCCGTGCGTCCTTGCCGACCCTTCTTTGGCGAGGCTTCTGCTATGCGCTGGGTTTGGCGGTCGTCGCTTTTGTGTTGCTGCAATCCTGGTTCTTCGCCCATGTGCTGTGGTGGAAGTCGAACGACCCCGGCTCGACCGCCTTCATGGAGGCGCGCCTTGACGAGCTGCGGCGGAAGGATCCCAAAGCCAGGCTCAAGCATCGCTGGGTGGCGTATGAGCGGATCTCGCCGCATCTGAAGCGTGCCGTCGTAGCGGCGGAGGACGCCAAGTTCGTCGGACACGAAGGCTTCGACTGGGAAGCGATTCAAAAGGCGCTCGACAAGAACGAGCGCCGGGGCAAGGTCGTTGCCGGGGCCTCGACGATCAGCCAGCAACTGGCGAAAAACCTGTTTCTGTCGAGCGAGCGCTCCTGGGTGCGCAAGGCGCAGGAAGCCGCAATCACCTGGATGCTTGAGAAGACGATGTCCAAGCAGCGGATTCTCGAGCTCTACCTGAACGTCGCCGAATGGGGCGACGGAGTCTTTGGCGCCGACGCTGCCGCCCGGCATCACTTCGGCGTCGGGCCCGAATCGCTCAGTGCGCCGCAGGCGGCGTGGCTTGCCGCGATCCTGCCGAGCCCGCGCCGCTACGGGCGCGCTCAAGGCACCGCATACCTGCGCGGGCGCGTCGGCATCCTGCTCGCGCGCATGCCGCAGGCGCGAATTCCGTAGGAAGCGCGCGTTAGACTCCGGCGGATGCTCGGGCAGGGGGGAAGGCTGTCGGGAAGCGTGGTGGCGCGAGGATTCGCCGTCATCGTGCTCGTGCTTGCCGCGCTTTCCTCGTCCTGGATCGGCATCGACGCAGGCCAGGAAGGACGCTTGCGCGTAACCGATGCGATGCATCTGGCCCGGCGCATGCTCGATGCGCGCGCTCTCGCCAACGAACTGGTGGCCCGGCAGGCTCAGTTCGCACTCGAATCGTTGCAGTTGCCTGCAGACGCGAGCACCAGTAGCGAGTACCGCAAGACGCTCGCGGCGCTGCGCCAGGCGCTCGACGATATCGGCCGCTATCCGCTCGACCCGTCCGATCGGACCGTCTACAAGGTGGTGCGGCAGCAGTTCGAGCGCTTCGAGCAGGTCCATGTCGAGATCACGGCGCTTCTTCGCCGCGGCACGCGCGAGGACGAGCTATCGGCAAGCAACAAAGTCCTCGAGGAAGCCGCGCCGCTGGCGCGCGACATCGCCGAGGGGATGCGCACGCTCGATGCCACGGTCGCAAACCGCGCCATGCAGGCGGCCGAAGACTCCGGCAGTGCAGCGGAGCGTGCGCGCTGGGCGCTGGTCGCGTTCAGCGGACTGTCGTTGCTGGTCGCCCTGCTGCTCGCGCACAGCCTTGGCAAGGCGCTCGCCGAAAGCGATGCGCTGATGCGCCGCCTGGGCGAGCTGGCGCGCATCGACAGTCTGACGGGTCTTCCCAACCGGCGGGCCTGGGACGAGGAACTCGTCAAGGCGCTGCATCGGGCGCGGCGCACCCGCCAGCCGTGTGCGGTCGCCGTGCTCGATCTCGATCACTTCAAGCGCTTCAATGATGCGCATGGCCACCAGGCCGGGGATGCGCTGCTGCGGGCGACTGCGCAGGCGCTCGCGGCCCGCCTGCGCGTCGGCGACCTGATCGCGCGCTATGGCGGCGAGGAGTTCGCGTTGCTCCTGCACGCATGCGACGGCCGCAATGCGCTTCGGTTCTTCGAGCGTCTGCATGGAGCGCAGCTGCAGGGGCAGACGTTCTCCGCCGGCATCGCCGAGAGCGACGGCGCCGAGGACGAAGCCTCGGTGCTGCAACGCGCCGACCGCGCGCTCTATCGCGCCAAGGCCGAGGGACGCAATCGCACCTTGCTTGCGGAGACGTTGGCCGAAGCTGCATGAGCGTGCGCCGGACGCGGCTCGAAGTTGAGGACCTGCAGCATAGCCTGCGGGATCTGCAGGTACTGCTGGGGCGCTTGCGGCCCGAGGAAGGCGGGCCGGAGCCCTCTGCCGAGCAACTCGCCGAAGCGCGCACCCAGCTCGACGCGCTGCACCCGGCAGACATCGCCGTCGTGCTCGAAGCGTTGCCGCTCGAAGAGCGGCTGGTTGCCTGGAATCTTGTCAAGGCCGACCGCGACGGCGAGATCCTGCTCGAGGTTTCCGACGCGGTGCGCGAGTCGCTCATCGCGAGCATGGACTCGCGCGAGCTGGTCGCCGCCGCCGAGACGCTCGAAGCAGACGAGATCGCGGATCTTGCCGAAGACCTGCCGGAGCAGGTCATGCAGGACGTCATCCGCGCGCTGCCGCAGGAAGAGCGCGAGCAGTTGCGCGCGGCGATGTCGTATGAGGAAGGTTCGGTCGGCGCGCTGATGGATTTCGACCAGCTGACGGTGCGCGAGGACGCAAGCCTCGAAGCGGTTACGCGCTACTTGCGCGCGCTCGATGAGCTTCCTTCGCAATCCGATCAGCTGTTCGTCGTCGACCAGGAGCAGCGTCTCGCCGGCACTTTGCCGCTGGCGCGCCTGATCGTTTCGAACCTCGAGCTTGCCGTCGGGCAGGTGATGCTGCCGCAGGGCATGAAGTTCTATGCGGAGGAAAAAGCCGAAGATGCGGCGAGCGCCTTCGAGCGCTACGACCTCGTCTCGGCGCCGGTGACCGATCATTTCGGCCGCCTGATCGGCCGGCTCACCGTGAACAAGGTCATGGACTATGTGCGCGAGAAGAGCGCGCACGACCAGCTTGCGGAAGCCGGCCTGCAACAGGAAGAAGACGTGTTCGCGCCGGTCTGGAACAGCTTCAAGAACCGCTGGTCGTGGCTCGCGGTGAACCTGGTGACGGCGTTCATCGCCTCGCGCGTGATCGGCGCGTTCGAAGGCTCGATCGAAAAACTGGTCGCGCTCGCGGCGCTGATGCCGATCGTCGCCGGCGTCGGGGGGAACTCCGGCAACCAGACCATCACGATGATCGTGCGCGCGCTCGCACTCGGCCAGATCGCCGAGCCGCACTGGAAAAAGCTGCTGCGCAAGGAGCTTGCGGTGGCGACGGTGAACGGCGTGCTGTGGGGAACGCTGCTCGGCGCGGTCGCCTATGCGCTCTACGGCAGCATCGCGCTCGGCGGCGTCATGGCGCTTGCGATGACGCTGACGCTGCTGCTTGCCGCGGCGATGGGGGTCGCGATCCCCTACCTGCGTGTGCGGCTCGGACGTGACCCGGCAGTCGGCTCGTCCGTGCTGATCACGGCGTGCACCGACTCTGGAGGCTTCTTTATCTTCCTGGGTTTGGCGACCTTGTTTCTCTTATAGCTGGGCGAAGGATTCGCGAGCCGCTTTCAGGGTTTCCTCGACCTCGGCCGTGCGGTGTGCGGCCGAGACAAAACCGGCCTCATACGCCGACGGGGCGAAGTACACGCCTCGCTCCAGCATGAAATGAAAGAACCTGTTGAATTTCTCGCGATCGCATTGCATCACCTCGGCGAAACTCACCGGCGGCGCGGAGCGGAAATAAATTCCGAACATGCTGCCGATCGACTGTGCCGAGAAAACGACGTTCGCTTTGCGCGCTGCGTCGTTCAGGCCTTCGACGAGCCGGGCCGTGGTTTGTGCAATCCGCTCATGGAAGCCGGGAGCGCTCGTGAGCTTGAGCGTCGCAAGGCCCGCCGCCACCGCCACCGGGTTGCCCGAGAGCGTGCCGGCCTGATAGACGGGCCCGAGCGGCGCAATCTTTTCCATCACGTCGCGCCGGCCGCCAAAGGCACCGACCGGCAGGCCGCCACCGATGACCTTGCCGAGCGTGGTCAGGTCCGGGCGGATGCCGAAACGCTGCTGGGCACCGCCCGCGGCGACGCGAAAGCCGGTCATCACCTCGTCGAAGATGAGCAAAGCGCCGCTGCGCGAGCATTCTTCTCGCAGCGCCTCCAGAAATCCAGCACCCGGCAGTACCAGGTTCATGTTGCCCGCTACCGGCTCGACAATGACCGCTGCGATTTCGTTGC
>DASUMM010000166.1:0-6109 GCA_036277655.1 Burkholderiales bacterium
AAACGCGATGCAGCGCCCGCCGCGCGATCCGAAGATGCCGCTCTTCGACACCCGCATGCTCTTCACAGGCCTGGGACTGGGCGCGAGCGTTCTTGCCGCAGTATTCGCCGTGTATTGGTGGGGAACCTCGGCCGGCCGCCCCGAGGGCGAGCTGCGTGCGCTTGGCTTCGCGACGATCGTGTTCGGCAACCTGGCGCTGATCCTTGCCAACCGCTCCGGCGCACGCTCGATCGTCGCGACTCTGGCGCGACCAAACCCCGCGCTGTGGTGGATCGTGCTCGGCACGCTTGCGGCGCTCGCACTCGTCGTCTACGTCGCACCGGTGGCGGAGATTTTCCGCTTCGCGCCGCTCGGCGCGGGAGACGTCCTCGTTGCATTCCTCGCCGGCATTGCGGGCGTCCTCTGGTTCGAGATCCTCAAGCTGCGGCCCGCGCGTTGATCTGCGTCAATCTGCATCGCTCTTGATAGGCGTCAAGAGGCGAGCGCGCGCCGCCGGTACGATGAAGCTGCCGTTTCCACCGGAGGTTGTCATGGCAAACATCATCCGCAGCAATCCGTTCGACGAGTTTTTCAAGGATTTCGGCAAGGGGTTCTGGGTGAAGCCGGCCGGCTTCCCGGAAGCGCCCGATCTGTCGATGAAGATCGACGTCAAGGAAGACGACAAGGCGTTCACCGTCCAGGCCGACATTCCAGGCGTGAAGAAAGAGGACATCCAGATCGAGATCGACGACGACGTGGTGTCCGTGCGGGCCGAAGTGAAGCAGGAAAAGGAAGAGAAGAAGGACGAGAAGGTCGTCTATAGCGAGCGCAGCTACGGCATGGTGAGCCGCAGCTTCACGCTTCCCACGGCCCTCGACGAGAAGGGCGCCAAGGCCGAGTACAAGGACGGCGTGCTGAGCCTGACGCTGCCGAAGAAATCAAACGGCGCGGCCAAGCGGATCGCCGTCAGCTGAGGCGCCTCGGGCGCTCGCTCAGGTCCGACTGAGCGAGCGCACCGCACGCGAAAGAAGCGCGTCGGCGCTGACAATCTCAAGTCCGCGCGGCGCCTTGCCCGCGCGCGGGACGCTGTCGGTCGAGCCGATGAGTCGCACGCCGGCCTTTTTGATGCGCTCGAACGCGCCAGGCGCCATCACCGCATGCACGAAGAACGCATGCACTGCGGCCGCTCCAGCGGCCGCCAACGCCTGCGCTGCGCCGGCGATCGTGCCGCCCGTGCTCGCCATGTCGTCGACGATCAGGCATTGCCGGCCGCGCACCTCGCCAAGCGGCGCGAGCGCCACCGTGGCATCGGCGTGCGGGCGTGATTTCGCAACCACGGCGAGCGGCGCGCCGAGCGCAGCAGCGTAACGCTGCGCGCGTTTGAGGCCGCCTGCGTCGGGCGAGACCACGGTCAGGTCCCGCAGGCGCCATTTGCGCACCAGACCGAGCGCTGCTTCGTCGGCTTCGACCTGCGTGAAGGGAATGCGGAACGCATTCTCGAGTGCCTGCGAGTGCGGCTCCAGCACCACGGCGCGATCGACGCCTGCGCATTCGAGCATGCGCGCGGCAAGCTGCGCGGAGCGCGCTTCGCCCGGCTGCTTGCGCTGGTCCTGCCGCGAGTATCCGAAGTACGGCATGACCGCGGTCAGTCGCGCGGCCCCGGCGCCGCGTGCCGCATCGGCGAGCAGCAGAAGCGCGACCAGGCGCTCATTCACCGGCGGAGAAGTGGGCTGCACCAGGTAAAGGTCGCGCCCGTCCACATCGTCCTCGATGCGCACGCGGATTTCGCCATCGGCGAACGCGGCGACCTTCGAGGGTACGAACGCAAAGCCGCACGCCTTGGCGATGCGGCGGGCGGATGCCGCCTGCGCCTCGCAAGCAAGGACGGCCGCCGCAGCGTTCATCCTCGGCGCGGCTGCCAATGACGCAATGCTTGCGGCATATCAACCCCTCCCGGCCCGATTCGCGTTCTCATGGGTACGCTGAGGGTCATTGTAAGGAGATGCTCATGAACGTCGGCGAACTCTGCAAGCGGGAAGTCGTATCTGTCCAGCGCGAGGTCGGGCTGGTCGAAGCCGCGCAGCGCATGCGCGAGCGTCATGTCGGCAGCCTGGTGGTGGTGGCCGAGCAGTTCGGCCAGTGCATTCCGATCGGTATGCTCACCGATCGCGACATCGTCGTGGCGGTGGTTGCCAAGGGAGTCGACGCCAATACGCTGACCGTGGGTGACGTGATGAGCAGCGGGGCGCTCGTGGTACGCGAGCAGGACAGCCTCGTCGATGCACTGGGCACGATGCGGGAGAAGGGCGTGCGCAGAATGCCGGTCGTCACCGCCGCGGGCACGCTTGCCGGCATCCTCACCCTCGATGATCTGCTCGAATTCATCGCCCAGGAGATGAACGTCTTCGCTCACACCATGCGCAGCGAGCGCGCGCGGGAAGCGCGCGTCCGTAGCTAGCGGGAGCCCGGCCGGTCGCGGTGGGATGCAAGGGGCAAAATGGCCCATGGCATCCCGCTTGCTGAACCCGTTCGTCGCCGTCCTGACGGCGATCCTCGGCATTGCCTACGCTTACCTGGCCTTGCGGCTGGCCGCGAGCCTGCCTGGGCTCATCGCGCTCGCCGTCCCGTTCGTGCTGATCTGGCTGGTGCCGGTGGTCTATTGGATCGGCGACCGCGAAGGCGGCACCCGGCTCGACGATGCGCTGCATTTTGGCGGCTATGCGTCGATGGGTTGGGTCAATTTCGCGTTGCTGCTTAGCCTCGCGAGAGATGCGCTGCTCGTTGCCGGCGCCTGGATCGAGCCTCTTCACGGACTGCAGCGCTTTCTTGTCGCGCAAGGGAGCGAGCTCGTCATAGGCGGTGCATTCGTGATGTTCGCCGCCGGGATGGTCATCGCGCTCCGCGGCCCGAGCCTGCGCCGGATCGAGATTCCCATCGAGGGCCTGCATCCCGCGCTCGAGGGCCTGCGCATCGCGCAGATCAGCGATCTGCACGTGGGGCCGACGATTCGTGCCGGGTATGTGCGGCGGGTGGTGGAAAAGGCGAATGCGCTCGAGGCGGATCTGGTCGCTCTCACCGGGGACTTCGTCGACGGCAGCGTGGAGGCACTTTCGCGCCACGTTGCGCCGCTCGCCGGGCTGATGCCGGCCCGGCGGGTGTTCTTCATTCCCGGCAACCACGAGTACTACTCGGGTTTCCCGCGATGGATGCCGGTGTTTCGTTCGCTCGGCTTCGAGTTGCTGCTGAACGAGCATCGCATGGTGTCGATCGCCGACGCCCGGATCCTCGTCGGCGGAGTCGTCGACCCGGCGGCCGGCCGCGCGAATCCGCCGCGTGCCGATCTGGCCGCGGCAGGCGGCGAGGCCGCGGATTTCCGGCTGCTGCTTGCGCATCACCCCAAGCTCGCGCCGCTCGGCGAGGCGGCGGGATTCGATCTGCAGCTCTCCGGCCATACCCACGCAGGACAATTCTTTCCCTGGACGATCGCAGTCCGGATGCTGCATGGGCCGCACGTGGCGGGCCTGTCGCGCCTCGGCCGGATGTGGGTCTACGTGAGCGCCGGCACCGGTACGTGGGGGCCGCCGGTGCGCTTCGGCACCCGCCCGGAGTTGACGCTGCTACGGTTGGTGCGTGCTGGAACTTTGGCGCGCCCCTGATTGACCTGGCTCAACACGTCCGCACCGAAGAGCGCGAACATTCATCCATGCTGACCCTCGAAGACTGCATCGCGCTGTGCGATTTGAGCGAGGAAGAGGTGCTCGCGATCGCCGAGCACGAGCACATTCCCGAGATCGCCGCCGCCGAGCTTGCGAGCTACCTGATGCACTGCCCGGACGGCGAGCTGTGCATCAAGGGAATGATCCGCGACGACATCGCAAGCGCGATCGCGCACGGCAACCGCGTGCGCGAGCTTACGTTGAAGGCGCTGCTGCGCAACTTCGTGCTGCAGCATCCACGCTGCGAGGAACGCCATCGCCAGCTCCTCGGCATTCCGGAGCGTCGCTTGCAGCAGGTGGTTCGCCGCTAGGAAATTGCCGTGGATTTGTCCGATGTCGGACGCCGCGAGCCGCAAGCCGACAGCTTCGATCGCGTCGCGCACGCGTGGCTGGGCCGCCTCACCACCGGAATTTCCCTTGCATCCCTCGGCCAGGCGTACCTCGACTGGGCCGTGCACCTGGCGGAGTCTCCGGGCAAGCAGGCCGAGCTCTGGCTGAAGGCCTGGCGCAAGGCGCATCGGCTCGCGCTCTGGTCGCTGCGTGCCGCCGACCCGCAGGCCGAGCTTTGCATCGAGCCGCTGCTGGAGGATCGCCGGTTCGCCGATCCGGCGTGGCGCAGCTGGCCTTTCAACCTGCTGTTCCAGTCGTTTCTGCTGACGCAGCAGTGGTGGTACAACGCGACCACCGGCGTGCGCGGCGTGATGCCGCACCACCAGGACATCGTCGCGTTCGTCGCGCGCCAGTGGCTCGACATGCTCTCGCCTTCCAACTACGTCCTGACCAACCCGGTCGTGCTCGGGGAGGCGTGGCGGACGCTCGGCGCGAATTTCGGGCAGGGTCTCGCGAACTTCGCCGAGGATGCGCTGCGTCAGCACGGCGGACGAAAGCCCGTGGGGATGGAAAAGTTCCGCGTCGGCGAAACGCTCGCGATCACGCCCGGAAAGGTCGTGTTCCGCAATCGCCTGATCGAGCTGATCCAGTACTCGCCCGCGAGCGACACGGTGCACGCCGAGCCGGTGCTGATCGTGCCGGCGTGGATCATGAAGTACTACATCCTCGATCTTTCGCCGCGCAGCTCGCTCGTGCGCTTTCTGGTCGAGCAGGGCCACACGGTGTTCATGATCTCGTGGAAGAACCCGGAGGCCGCCGACCGCGAAACCGGCCTCGACGATTACCTGCGGCTCGGCGTTTTTGCCGCGCTCGATGCGGTGAGCGCGATCGTGCCGGAGAAAAAGGTGCATGCGTGCGGTTATTGCCTCGGCGGCACGCTCGCCGCGATCGGCGCGGCCGCGCTCGCGCGCGACGGCGACGCGCGTCTTGCCACGTTGACGCTCTTTGCGGCGCAGACCGACTTCGAGGAGCCGGGCGAGCTGTCGCTCTTCATCGACGAAAGCCAGGTCTCGTTCCTCGAAGACCTGATGTGGGAGCAGGGCTATCTCGACACCACGCAAATGGCGGGGGCATTCCAGATGCTGCGCTCGAACGACCTCATCTGGTCCTACCGCCTGCAGAACTACCTGCTCGGGCGCCGGGCGCCGATGAGCGAGCTGATGGCCTGGAACGCTGACGCCACGCGAATGCCGTATCGCATGCATTCGGAATACCTGAGGAAGCTCTTCCTCCGCAACGATCTGGCCGAGGGGCGCTACCGCGTCGACGATCGGCCGATCGCGCTCACCGACCTGCGGGTGCCGATTTTCGCCGTTGGAACCGAGAACGACCATGTTGCGCCATGGCGCTCGGTGTACAAGATCCATCTGCTTTCCGACACCGACGTCACGTTCCTGCTCACCTCGCACGGCCATAATGCGGGGATCGTCAGCCCGCCCGGACGCGAACGCCGCCGCTACCGCATCATGACCCGCAAGCAGAGCGACCACTACCTGGACGCCGACGCGTGGCTCGAGTCCGCGCCGCGCGTGGAGGGATCGTGGTGGCCGGCCTGGCAGGAATGGCTTGCTGCGCATTCGAGCGAACGCACGGCGCCGCCGGCGACCGGTGCACCCGCCAAGGGCTATGCGGTGCTCGGCGATGCGCCCGGACGCTACGTCCTCGCAGGCTGAAGCGCTCGAGGCGCATGCGCGCCTGGTCCATGCGCTCTGCGATCCGGCGTGCTTTCCAGACCCGGTGGCGCGCGTCGAGGCGATCGAGACGCACATTTCGAGCGTGCTGCTGACCGGGGCATTCGCCTACAAGCTGAAAAAGCCGCTCGACCTTGGGTTCCTCGACTTCACCACGCTCGAGAAGCGCCGCTGTTGTTGCGAGGAAGAGGTGCGCCTGAACCGGCGCACGGCGCCATCGATCTACCTGGACGTCGTGCCGGTGACCGGCACGCTCGCTCGACCGAAGATCGGCGGAAGCGGGCCGGTGCTCGACTACGCGGTGCGCATGCGCCAATTCGGCGCCGACCAGAC
>DASUMM010000167.1:0-5720 GCA_036277655.1 Burkholderiales bacterium
GCAGCATCCAGCCTTGCGGATCCTGCGGGTTCGTTTTCATGCGCACCGCGAGCCGCGCGACGAGCGCTTCCATCCGCTGCGGACTGACGCCGTGCGCAGCGTCCGCAGCCTGCCCCGCAGTCGTGATCGCCTGCGGATTGCCGACGCCGAAATACAGCGCGAGCGCGAAGAGCGGAATGGCGAGCCCGGTACCGATCGCCGTTGCCCATGCGCGGCGGCGCACAGGCGGCGCGAGCTCGTCCTCCGCGACGTCCTCGAGCACACGCGTCTCCAGTTCCCGGCGCGCGCGCGCATACTCCTTGACGTCCAGCGTGCCGGCAAGCATTTCGGCATCGAGCGCGCGCAGCTCGTCGCGGTGGATCGCGAGGTTGATGGCGCCGCGCGACGCGCCGGTGCGTTCGCGCTGTACCAGCAGCGGCGGCACCACCAGCAGCAATGCGCTGGCGACGAACAGCGCGCTGATGGTCCAGAATGCGATCATCGTTTCTCCCCCTCCGGCTCGAGAAGCCGCGCCGCGCGCGCATGCTCGGCTTCGGAGAGCGCGACGTCGCGCTCTTCGCGTTGTGCAACGAGCCGGCGGAACAGCCACAGCAACGCCGCCGCGACGAGCAGCAGCGGCCCGATCCAGAGCAGCAGCGTCGAGCCCTTGAACGGCGGGCGCCACAGCACGAAATCGCCGTAGCGCGCGGTCATGTAGCGGACGATGTCCTGCTCGCTCTCGCCCTTGCGCAGCTTCTCGCGGATCTGCGCGCGAAAATCCTTGGCCAGGTCGGCATCGGAATCGGCAATCGTCTGGTTCTGGCAGACCAGGCAGCGCAACTCGGCGGCAACTGCGAGCACGCGCCGTTCGAGTTGCGGATCGTCGGCTGCGGGACTCGCTTCCTTCGTCCAGGCGGTGCCGGCGGCGAGCAGCAACACTGCGAGAAGCAATGCTCTAGCCATGGGGCAGCAGGCTCGGCGCAGGACCGACGGCACGCTCGCCGCGCCAGCCGGGCACTGTCAGGCGATACCTGCGGTCGCTCGCCGCGAGCAGGCCGCCCAACGCCATCAGCAAGGCGCCGCCCCAGATCCAGTCGATGAACGGCTTGTGCTGCACGCGAACGAGCCATGTCGTCGCATTCAGCTCGTCGCCGAGCGTGGCGTACAGGTCGCGCCCGACTCCGGCATCGATGGCCGCCTCGGTCATCGGCTTGTCCTGCGAAAAATAGCTGCGCCGGGAGGGGTGGAGCGTGGCGACGTGTTCGCCGCGATTCGTCACGTGCAGCGTTGCGCGGTCCGCAACATAGTTCGGACCGGGGACTTTCGCGACGCCGTCGAAGCGGAATACGTAGCCGCCGACTTCCACCGTGTCGCCGGCCTCCATGCGCACGTCTTTCTGCGTCTCGTAGCCCTTGACCATCGTCACTCCGAGGACGAGCGCCGCGACGCCGACGTGCGCAAGCACCATGCCGTAGAAGGCGGCCGGCGTCTCGGCAAGGCGCCGCCACGGATGCGCCGCCGGCGAGGCGCGCTTCACCGCGTCCCATACGCTGAGCGCGCTCGTCGCCGCGATCCATGTTGCGAGCATCAGCCCGAACGTGACGAATGGTTTCCACCCGCCGAGCGCGAGCGGCACGGCGAGCGCGCTCGCGAGGCTCACTGCGAATGCCCAGCGCAGGCGTACCGCAAGCTCCGGGAGGCTCACCTTGCGCCAGCGCGCGAGCGGGCCGACGCCGATCAGGAACAGCACCGGAGCGACCGTCGGCACGAACACCGCGTCGAAGTACGGCGCGCCGACCGAGACCTTGCCGAGTCCGAGCGCGTCCAGCGCGAGCGGATAAAGCGTGCCGAGCAACACCGTGCCGGTGGCTGCGGCGAGCAGAACGTTGTTGGTGAGCAGCAGCGACTCGCGCGACAGCAGGCCGAAGCGGTCTGCGCCCGTCCGGATGCGCGAGGCGCGCCAGGCGAACAGCGCGAGCGAGCCGCCGATCACGGCCATGAGGAACGCCAGGATGAATACGCCGCGCGCCGGGTCCGACGCGAACGCGTGCACCGACGTGAGCACACCCGAGCGCACGAGGAACGTGCCGATCAGCGAGAACGCGAATGTGAAGATCGCGAGCAGCACGGTCCAGCTGCGGAAGCTGCCGCGCTTCTCGGTCACCGCAAGCGAGTGGATCAGCGCCGTGCCGAGCAGCCACGGCATGAACGAGCTGTTCTCCACCGGATCCCAGAACCACCAGCCGCCCCAGCCCAGCTCGTAGTAGGCCCACCAGCTGCCTAGCGCATTGCCGAGCGTGAGGAACACCCAGGCCACCGTGGTCCAGGGACGCGACCAGCGCGCCCAGGCGGCATCGAGCCGGCCCGAGAGCAGCGCGGCGATCGCGAAGGCGAAGACGACCGAGAAACCGACGTAGCCCATGTAGAGCATCGGCGGGTGCAGCACCATGCCGGGGTCCTGCAGCAGCGGATTCAGGTCGCGGCCGTCGGGCGGTGCAGGAAACGCTCTCCCGAACGGGTTCGACGTGAACAGCAGGAAAGCGAGAAACCCGGCCGACACCAGCCCCATCACGCCGAGCACCCGGGCGAGCATCTCCTGCGGCAGGCGGCGGCTGAATACCGTCACCGCCGTCATCCACAGCGCGAGGATCAGCACCCAAAGGAGCAGCGAGCCTTCGTGGCCGCCCCACACGCCGGCGATCCGGTAGGCAAGCGGCAGCCTGGAGTTGGAATGGTTCGCGACGTAGGCGACCGTGAAATCGTTCACGACGAACGAGTACGCGAGCAATCCGAAGGCGATGCCGAGGAATGCGAGCTGCCCGTGCGCGGTGGTCCGCGCAACGCTCATCCAGGCCGAATTGCCCCTCGCTGCGCCGGCGAGCGGCAAGCTGCCCTGAAGCGCCGCAAGGACCAGCGCGAGGGCAAGCGCGAACTGACCGAGTTCCGGGAGCATCAGCGCACGGCCGCGCCGCACTTGGCGCAAAAGCGGTCGCCGGCGTCCACAGCGCCGCCGCAGCGCTTGCAGAACGCCCCGCCGCGCGCATTCGCGGTTGCGCCGCCGTGGCGCCCACGCCAGAACAGCAAGATGGCGACTGTCGCGAGCGACAGCGCCAGCGCGGCAAGCGTGATCAGCAGCCAGTCCGGCTGCGCGGCGTTGCCGGCCGAAACACTCGATGGCTGGGACGTCTTGCCCGAATCCAGGATCTCGACGGACGTGCGCGGATCGGACTTCGCGTAACCGATCTCGATCGGCAGGCGCCTGCCGGCGTCGAAGGCGCCAAAGCCCGCTGTGCGATAGACGAGCCCGTCGGGGCCCTGCGCCCCGGCGCCGAGCGCGGGCTTCGCCTCGACGCCGCTCGCCGCGGCGGGTTCCTGCAGGCGCACCGTCAATTGATCGACGGCCAAGTCGCCCGGCCAGACATAAGTGAAGCGTCGATTGGCCGCGTCGGGCGCGAGCCGGTCGTAGAACTCGATGTGGACCAGGCGCTGCGAAGTCTTGAACTGCACGACGCTGACCGCGCCGGCCTGCGTGCGGTCGTACGCAAGGTTGAACAGTTGCGCGCCCGGCACCGTGCCGAATGCGACGGCAGTCACCTCGCTCGAGGTGGGCACGCCTAACGATACCGTCGCAGGCAGCGGGACATCGGGTGCGAGCTCCGCCTTCACGATCACGAGCACCGCATTGCGCCGGTCGTATTCCGGCCAGAGGTCGACCTGAACGCCGGCAAAACGCGGCTTCGCTTCGACCTGCGCACGAGTAGCCGGCTCCGCGGCCGTCGCCGGCGCAAGCACGAAGGCAAGCAAGGCGAGCACCACCATCGGCAGCAGGCGAGCGAAGGACACCCCCGGCCGAGGCAGAAAGCCTGGCGTGCGTTTCGCGTAGCTTGCGTACTCCTCGCCGAACTCGACGGCCGCTTCGCGCTCCTCGCGCCGGGCGAGCCTCACGTACATGTAGACGAGCACCGGAAACATCGCAGCCGTCACCAGCGTCGGCCACTGCAGCAGGAAACCGAACATGATCAGCATGAAACCGAGGTATTGCGGATGGCGCACGCGCGCGTACGGCCCGCTCGTCGCGAGTTCGCGGCGCCGTTGCGCTTCATACAGCACCCCCCAGGATCTCGCGAGCAGCACGAAGCCGGCGAAGATCAGCACATACGAGGCAACGTGGAAGGGACCGAAATGCGGGTTCGCGCGCCAGCCGAAGATCATCTCGAGCAGGTGCCCGGCGTCGTGCGACAGGAAATCGATTCCCGGATAGCGGCTGCCGAGCCAGCCCGAGAGCAGGTAGATCGTCAGCGGAAAGCCGTACATCTCGGCGAACAGCGCGACCAGGAACGCCGAGAACGCGCCGAACGTGCGCCAGTCTCTCGCACTGCGCGGCGTGGCGAAGCTCAATGCGAAGACGATGAAGACGGCGGTATTGAGGAACACCAGCAGCCATAGCCCGTAGGCCGGCTCGGGTTGCATCAGCGTGACCGCCCAGGCGTGGTCGGCGAGTGCCTGCTCCTGCGCATTCATGCCGGTTTCTCCTCAGCGCAACTGCCAGCGGAAGACGCGGGGCGCCACCTCGCCGGGCCGCTTGAGCCGCAACTCGACGCTCGCCGGCGACTGCGCGGGCGCCTTGAACCGCAGCAACCCTTTGCGATGATGACCGCCGGCCGCATCGCCCTGCCAGGCGAGCGGCGCGAGCGGCGCTCCGCCGTCGAGCACGAGAGTTGCGCTCTTCATCAGGTCATCGCTCAGGTCCTGCGAGTGCGTGTCGAACACGACCGAGAACTCCCACTGCGCCCCGGCAAGGTTCTGCGGCGCTACCTTGACGGTAACGCCCGACTGGCTGCTCGTCTGCGAATCGAGCTTCGCAGCCAGCGCCGGATTGACAGTAAGCACCGTGGCGGCGAGCAGCACTGCAATGCAGGCAATCAGGCGACGCATTGGGCATGCTCCCTGGAGGCGTTGAAGAGCTTGTTCGCCACGTAGGCGATGCCGGCCAGGTTGAACAGCAACCCGACCCAGAACAGCTCGACCTGGAACTGCGCGACGAACGCGACCAGCCCGGTCGCCCCAAGCACCGGCGCGACGTTCACGAGGTAGTGCGCGCAGCAGGAAATCATCGCCGCAGTGGACGTGGTGCCCGACGCGGCGACGACGGCCCCCGTCTCGCGCGAACGATGCAGTACCTGGCGCAGCTTCAGGTACAGCGCGACCTGGATGCCGAAGCCCGCCGCGAGCGGCACGATGAAGTACCAGAATTCGGCGAACTGGCTGCGGGTGAACTCCCAGCCCGAGACCAGCGCAAGCGCGCCGAAATAGACCGCGAGCAGCAGCCCGAACGCGAGCGTTCCGGACTGGGCTGGGCGCGCAACGAGGATCTGTGCGGACACGTTCGCTACTTTCCTCAGTGACACGGGTCGCGGTGCAGCGCGCGCGACCTTGCACGCGCGCCGTTCCTTGACGCGGGCCGCGGATCGGCGGCGGAATCCGCCAGCCGCTCCAGGATCGGGCATTCCGGCCGTTCGTCGCCGCGGCAGTGCTCGGCAAGCTGCTGCAGCGTCTGCTTCATCGCCTCGAGCTCGCGAATGCGCTCGTCGAGTTCCGCGACGTGCGCGAGCGCAAGCGCCTTCACCTTGCGGCTCGGACGCCGCTGGTCGCGCCACAGGCCGAGCAACTCTGCGATTTGCTTGATCGAGAAGCCGAGAACGCGCGCCTGCCGAATGAAGCGCAGCGTGTGCACGTCGATG
>DASUMM010000168.1:0-7738 GCA_036277655.1 Burkholderiales bacterium
TCTTCGGGCCGATCAAGGACTACGAGTGCGTCTGCGGCAAGTACAAGCGCCTGAAGCACCGCGGCGTCATCTGCGAGAAGTGCGGCGTCGAGGTGACGCTGGCGAAGGTGCGGCGCGAGCGCATGGGCCACATCGAGCTCGCGAGCCCGGTCGCCCACATCTGGTTCCTGAAGTCGCTCCCCTCGCGCCTGGGCCTCGTGCTCGACATGACGCTGCGGGACATCGAGCGCGTGCTGTACTTCGAAGCCTACGTCGTCACCGACGAGGGGCTGGTGGTCGACGAGAAGATCAAGCGCGGGCGCCTGCTGACCGAGGACGACTACATCGCCAAGGTCGAAGAGCACGGCGATGACTTCTCCGCCCTGATGGGCGCGGAAGGGATTCGCGCGCTGCTGCGCTCGCTCGACCTCAACCGCGAGCTCGACAACCAGCGCAAGGATCTGGCGGCGACCTCCTCGGATGCCAAGATCAAGAAGATCGCCAAGCGCCTCAAGGTGCTCGAAGGCTTCAAGGCGTCGAACATCAAGCCGGACTGGATGATCATGGAAGTGCTGCCGGTGCTGCCGCCGGAGCTGCGGCCGCTGGTGCCGCTGGATGGCGGCCGCTTCGCCACCTCCGACCTGAACGACCTGTACCGGCGCGTGATCAACCGCAACAACCGCCTGAAGCGCCTGCTCGAGCTGAAAGCGCCCGAGATCATCGTGCGCAACGAAAAGCGGATGCTGCAGGAAGCGGTCGACTCGCTGCTCGACAACGGCCGCCGCGGCAAGGCGATGACGGGCGCCAACAAGCGGCCGCTCAAGTCGCTCGCCGACATGATCAAGGGCAAGGGCGGACGCTTCCGTCAGAACCTGCTCGGCAAGCGCGTCGACTACTCGGGCCGCTCGGTGATCGTGGTCGGACCGCAACTCAAGCTGCACCAGTGCGGGCTGCCGAAGAAAATGGCGCTCGAGCTCTTCAAGCCGTTCATCTTCAACAAGCTCGAGCTGCTCGGCCTGGCCACCACCATCAAGGCGGCCAAGCGCCTGGTCGAGCAGGAAGTGCCCGAGGTGTGGGACATCCTCGAAGAGGTGATCCGCGAGCACCCGGTGATGCTGAACCGGGCGCCGACGTTGCATCGCCTCGGCATCCAGGCGTTCGAGCCGGTGCTGATCGAAGGCAAGGCGATCCAACTGCATCCGCTCGTATGCGCGGCGTTCAACGCCGACTTCGACGGCGACCAGATGGCAGTGCATGTGCCGCTGTCGCTCGAGGCGCAGATGGAAGCGCGCACGCTGATGTTGGCATCGAACAACGTGCTTTCGCCCGCCAACGGCGAGCCGATCATCGTGCCGTCACAGGACATCGTGCTCGGGCTCTATTACGCCACGCGTGAATTCACGAACGCCCCCGGGGAAGGCATGGCCTTCGCCGACCTGGCGGAAGTGTCGCGCGCCTACGAGTCGCGCAACGTGGATCTGCATGCCCGCATTTCGGTACGCATCCGCGAGATCGAGGTCGCCGAAGACGGCGAGCGCAGCGAGAAAGTGACGCGCTACGAAACGACCGTGGGCCGTGCGCTGCTTTCGGAGATCCTGCCGGCCGGTTTGCCGTTCGATCTGCTGAACAAGCCGTTGAAGAAGAAGGAAATCTCGCGCCTGATCAACGGCGCATTCCGGCGCTGCGGCCTGCGCGAATCGGTGATCTTCGCCGACAAGCTGATGCAGGCCGGCTTCAGCTATGCAACGCGCGCCGGCATCTCGTTCGGCGTGCAGGACATGCGCATCCCGTCGCAGAAGCAGCCCCTCATCCAGGCGGCCGAGGCCGAAGTGAAGGAGATCGAGCAGCAGTACACCTCGGGTCTCGTCACCGTCGGTGAGCGCTACAACAAGGTGGTCGACATCTGGTCGCGGGCCGGCGAGCAGGTTGGCAAGGAGATGATGAAGCAGCTCGGCGAGGAGGAAGTCACCGATCGCCACGGCAAGACCGTCAAGCAGGAGGCCTTCAACTCGATCTACATGATGGCCGACTCGGGTGCGCGCGGTTCGGCAGCGCAGATCCGGCAGCTTGCCGGCATGCGCGGGCTGATGGCGAAACCCGACGGCTCGATCATCGAGACGCCGATCACGGCGAACTTCCGCGAAGGCCTGAACGTGCTGCAGTACTTCATCTCCACGCACGGCGCCCGCAAGGGTCTGGCTGACACCGCGCTCAAGACCGCCAACTCGGGGTACTTGACGCGCCGGCTGGTCGACGTGACGCAGGACCTCGTCGTCACCGAAGACGATTGCGCGACGACGAACGGCGTTTCCATGAAGGCGCTGGTCGAGGGCGGCGAGGTGGTCGAGGCGCTGAAGGAACGCATCCTCGGGCGCGTGCTGGCGGTCGACCTTCTGCATCCGGAAACGCAGGACGCGGCGTTTGCGGCCGGCACGCTGCTCGACGAGGAAGCGGTCGATACGATCGACAACGTCGGCATCGACGAAGTCAAGGTGCGCACGCCGCTTACCTGTGCCACGCGCTGGGGCGTGTGCGCCAAGTGCTACGGCCGCGACCTGGGCCGCGGCTCACTCGTCAACGTCGGCGAAGCGATCGGCGTCATCGCGGCGCAATCGATCGGTGAGCCGGGGACGCAGCTCACGATGCGCACGTTCCACATCGGCGGCGCGGCGTCGCGGACTGCGGTGCAAAGCCACGTCGAGGCGAAATCCGCCGGCACCATTCGATTCACGCCGACGATGCGCTTCGTCTCCAACCCGAAGGGCGACAAGGTCGTCATCTCGCGCTCCGGCGAAGTCATGATCGTCGACGACAACCACCGCGAGCGCGAGCGCCACAAGGTGCCGTACGGCGCGCTTCTCTCGGTGACCGACGGCAAGGTGGTCAAGGCAGGCGCGGCGCTCGCAAGCTGGGATCCGCACCATCGCCCGATCATCACGGAATACCCGGGGACGGTCCGCTTCGAGCACGTGGAGGAAGGTTCCACCGTGGCGAAGCAGATCGACGACGTCACCGGCCTCTCGACGCTGGTGGTGATCGATCCGAAACGCCGCTCGGGAGCCGCCGCCAAGGGCGTGCGGCCGTCCGTCAAGCTGATCAACGAGCAGGGCGAGGAGGTGCGCATTCCCGGCACCGACCACGCGGTCAACATCAGCTTCCCGGTGGGTGCCGTGATCGCGGTGCGCGACGGCCAGCAGGTGGCGGTCGGCGAAGTGCTGGCGCGCATCCCGCAGGAGACTTCGAAGACGCGCGACATCACCGGCGGTCTGCCGCGGGTGGCGGAGCTCTTCGAGGCACGCTCGCCGAAGGACTCGGGCATCCTGGCGGAAGTCACCGGCACGGTGAGCTTCGGCAAGGACACCAAGGGCAAGCAGCGGCTGGTGATCACGGATCTGGACAACCAGCAGCACGAGTACCTGATCCCGAAGGACAAGCACGTGCTGGTGCACGACGGCCAGGTGGTGAACAAGGGCGAGATGATCGTCGACGGTCCAGTCGACCCGCACGACCAGCTGCGCCTGCTCGGGGTGGAGGCGCTTGCGCGCTACATCATCGACGAGGTGCAGGACGTCTATCGCCTGCAGGGCGTCAAGATCAACGACAAGCACATCGAGGTCATCGTGCGGCAGATGCTGCGCCGGGTGCAGATCGAGGATCCGGGCGACACGCCGTTCATCACCGGCGAGCAGGTCGAGCGCGCCGAAGTGCTGGAGGAAAGCGAAAAGGCCGAGAAGGATGGCAAGAAGCCGGCGGTGTACTCGTACATGCTGCTCGGCATCACCAAGGCGTCGCTGTCGACCGATTCGTTCATCTCGGCGGCCTCGTTCCAGGAAACGACGCGCGTGCTCACCGAAGCGGCAATCATGGGCAAGCGTGACGACCTGCGCGGCCTGAAGGAAAACGTGATCGTCGGGCGCCTCATTCCCGCCGGCACGGGACTCGCGTATCACAACATTCGCAAGGCGCAGGCAGCCGAGCCGACGCTCGCCGAGCTTGCAGCGGCGGCGGAGGAAGCTCCTGCCGCGGAAGCAACTGCTGGAGGAGGTGGCTGATGGAAGCGCGCAAGCATGGCAGTCCCGCAGGTCCGACGCGATTCACGGTCGGCAAGTACGAAGTGGTGGGCCAGCCGTTGCCTGGCTCGATGCATATGCTGCGCTACATCGTCAGCGTGGCCGGCAAGCGGATCGGCGTCATGATGAGCGTTCCGACCGAGTCCGATTGCCGCTATCTGGAGAAGCCGCCGCCGGTTCCGCCACTGAAACCGTTCCAGGCGCACTACCGGCCGGGTCGGCCGAAGAAGAATGCGGCGCCGCCGGCCCCAGCGCTCGCGAGCGAACCGAGAAGAGGCGGGCTTTCCGCCGCGGACATGCCGGCTGCCGTCCCGTTCGCGCAAGCACAGGGGATCGAAGACCGCTAGCAGTCGCGAGAGGAAATCGATCGGCGTGTTACCATTGCGCCTGTAGGTTTCTGCTGCGCACTCCGGTTAGCGTTTCAGTCGCGTTGCGGCCCATTCCGGGCCGCAATCGCCCCGCCTAAGAACAATATCTGCCTGAACCGGTTAGGAAGCCTTCGCTTCCCGGGCCGATTCTTCAGGAGAGATTTTTCATGTCTTTCGAACACCTCGGCCTGCGCGCCGAATTGCTGCGCGCAGTCGCCGACCAAGGCTATGCGCATCCGACGCCGATCCAGTCACAGGCGATTCCGCACGTGCTGGGCGGCCACGATCTGCTCGGTGCGGCGCAGACCGGCACCGGCAAGACCGCCGGCTTCGCGCTGCCGATGCTTCAGCGGCTCGCCGCCGATCCTGGCCGTCCGCCAGTCGGCCCTCGCGTGCGCGCGCTGATTCTCACCCCCACCCGCGAGCTTGCAGCCCAAGTGCATGAGGACGTGCGCAACTACGGCAAGCACCTCGCGTTGCGCTCGAGCGTCGTTTTCGGTGGCGTCGGCATCAAGCCGCAAGTCGATGCGCTGCGCCGCGGCGTCGACATCCTCGTCGCCACACCCGGTCGTCTGCTCGATCACATGCGCCAGAAGACGGTGGACCTGAAGTCGGTCGAGATCCTGGTGCTCGATGAGGCCGACCGGATGCTGGACATGGGCTTCCTCCCGGACATCCGCCGCATTCTTGCGCTGCTGCCGGCAAAGCGCCAAAACCTGCTCTTCTCGGCGACATTTCCGGACGAGGTGCGCAAGCTCGCCGACACGTTCCTGCGCAATCCCCAGCGCGTCGAGGTTGCGCGGCGAAACACGACCGCCGAGCGGGTGACGCAGTACGCGATTCCCGCCGGCAAAGACCGCAAGCGCGACCTGCTCGCGCATCTGGTGAAGGACGGCGACTGGCGCCAGGTCCTCGTGTTCTGCAAGACCAAGCGCGGCGCGAACAAGCTTGCCCAGCAGCTGACGGTGAGCGGCGTCGAAGCCGACGCGATCCACGGCAACAAGAGCCAGAACGCGCGCACGCGGGCGCTGAAATCCTTCAAGGATGGGGGCCTGCGCGTGCTGGTCGCCACCGACATCGCGGCACGCGGCCTCGACATCGAGCAGTTGCCGCATGTGGTCAACTTCGACCTGCCCCACGTGCCCGAAGATTACGTGCATCGCATCGGACGCACCGCACGCGCCGGAGCCACCGGCGAGGCGGTGTCGCTCGTTTCGCCGGAGGACCAGCCGCTGCTCGGCGGGATCGAACGGCTGATCGGGCGGCGCATCGAGCTGCGCGCAGTGCCGGGATTCCACAGCGATCGTGCGCCTTCGTCCCGTCAGCCGGCGCATGTCGGCCGCCACTTGACGGGGATCAAGCTGCCGGCGGCCGCGGGCGCTATAAAGCCAGGCAATGGCGCGAGTGCTCATCCTCGGCAGTGGGGCCGCCGGTCTGCTCGCAGCGGAGGGGCTAGCCGAGGTCGCGCGGGATGGTGAGCAAGTCACCGTCATCGGCGAGCAGGCGGATTTTCAGGTAGCAAGCGGCAGTCCCTGGAACGGCGCGCCCGAGAGCGCGCAGTTCGATCTGCCGCGCGCACTCGAGCGCAAGGGCGTCTCGTTCCGGTCTGCCGGAGTGCGACGCCTGTATCCGGAATCGAACCAGGTCGAGCTCGGCGACGGCACGCGCATCGACTATGACGTCGTGCTGATTGCGGCCGGACCGCGGGCGGCATTCGAGGAAATCGAAGGACTCGGTCCCGACGGGTTCACCCAGTCGCTCTGCGAGCCGCAGCATGCCAGCGCCTGCGCGAGGGCCTGGCACGCGTTGCTTGCGAGCCCTGGACCGGTAATCGTTGGCGCGGTGCAGGGTGCCTCGTGCCTTGCGCCGGCGTATGAATCGGCGCTGCGAATCGATGCGGAACTGCGTCGTCACGGCGTGCGCGCAGCCGCGCCGATCACCTTCATCACGCCCGAACCGTTCGTCGGCGAGCTTGGCGTCGGAGGACTCGAGGACTCGCGTGTGCGCCTTGAGCATGCGTTCGCCAGCCGCGGCATTTCCTGGATCGATCGCGCGGTCGTCGACAAGGTCGAGCCAGGCTCGATGCGCGTTCGGCGGCTCGACGAGCACGGGCAATGCATTGCGCGCTACGCCCTGCGCTTTCGTTACGCGCTGATGATGCCGCCGTCACGCCCGGTCGCGGCGGTGGCTGGAATCGACGGGCTGACGGACGATCGCGGGTTCCTGATCGTCGATGAGCATCTGCGCAATCCACGTTATCGCAACATCTATGCGGCAGGCGCCGCCATCACGAACGACGCTGCTGCCGCAGTCGCGCACAAGACGCCCTACATGATCGAGGGGATGGTCGAGACTGCGCTGCACAACATCCGCGAGCAGCTCGATGGCCGCGAGCCCCGAGCCCGTGCGAGCTGGAGCGCGGCGCGCCTCGCCGAGCTTGGCGCGGGGGGCCTGGCATTCATCGCCGATCCGCGCAGCTCGCTCGAGCCGCAGCACGGCATGCGCTCGGGCGAATGGATCTCGCTATCGCGTTGCGCATCCTGTGACGCAGGCCAAGCGGGCCGGCCGGTTCCTTTGCGATAGATCAATAGCGCAAACGCGCCGCGACGCTACTGTCGTTCGAAAAGGACGGCAGGAAATGGCGAGCGAATCAGGCTTCAGGATCGTTACACGCGAGGACTTCTCCGACGTCACCTTTCTGCTGGAGGTGCGCCATCGGCTGATGGCGCGCGCAGCGCGCGCCGGGCAATTCGTGATCGTGATGGCGCACGAGCACGGCGAGCGCATCCCGCTCACGATCGCCGACTTCGACCGCGACAAGGGCACCATCACCCTCGTCATCCAGGCGGTCGGCAAGACGACGCGCGAGATGCAGCAAGCCTGCAAGGTGGGCGAAGCGTTGTACGCAATCGTCGGCCCGATGGGCATCCCGAGCGCACTGGGGCATGCGAAGAAGGTGATCTGCGTCGGCGGCGGCCTCGGTGTCGCGCCGATCTTCCCGCAGGCGAAAACGTTCAAGCAGAACGGCGCATACGTGATCGCGGTGCTCGGCTTTCGCTCGAAGAGCCTCGTCTTCTGGGAGGAAAAGTTTCGCGCTTGCTGTGACGAGCTGATCCTCTGCACCGACGACGGCTCCGCGGGCGTGCGCGGCATGGTGACCGAAGGGATTCGTCTTTCGCTCGAAAAGCACGCCGACATCGACGAAGTCGTGGCGATCGGCCCGCCGGTGATGATGCGCGGCTGCGCCGAGGCGACCCGGGCGCGCAAGATTCGCACGCTGGTGAGCCTCAATCCGATCATGGTCGACGGCACCGGAATGTG
>DASUMM010000169.1:0-2270 GCA_036277655.1 Burkholderiales bacterium
ACCTGAAGAGGGAGTACGACACGTTCGCGCCGATCATCAAGAAGGCGAACATCAAGGCCGATTGACGGATGGCGAAGCGCCAAAGCATCTACGTCGAAGGGTTCAGCCACAAGAACCCGATCCCGGCGGCGTGCCGCATCGGCAATACGCTCTACTCGGGAAGCATTCAGGGCACCGACCCTGCGAGCGGCAGGTACGGCGCGACGCTGGAAGAGCAGTGCGTTCTGATGTTCGCGCACGTGCGGCGTATCCTCGAAGCCGCGGGCGGCGGCACCGGCGATGTCATCAAGATGACCGTCTGGATGAAGGATCGCACGCAGCGCGCTGCGCTCAACAAGCCGTGGCTCGAGATGTTCCCCGATGCGCAGGCCCGGCCTGCGCGCCACACCATGAACGGCGACCTCGACGGCGAAAAGCTCATCGAGTGCGATTTCGTCGCGATCCTGGATTGATCATGCCGGATTACTTCCCGTTCGACCCCAATCCGCGCAAGCCTTCGCGCATGCCGCCGCCGAAGAGCTGCGACAGCCAGTTCCACGTACTCGGCCCGCGCGAGAAGTATCCAGTGCGCCCGGGTGCGGCCTACGAGATGCCGACTGCGACGTTCGAAGCCGCGATGCGGATGCATCGCACGCTTGGCATCGAGCGCGGCGTGGTGGTGCATCCGACGACCTATGGCGCCGACCACCAGGTGACGCTCGATGCGCTGGCGCTCGCCGGCCCGAACTACCGCGGTTGTGCGAACGCCGTGGTGCTTTCCGAGCGCGACGAGAAGTACATCGCCAGGCTCCACGCAGCCGGGGTGCGCGGTGCGCGCTTCACGCGCGCCGGGCTCGGGCTTGCGTTGTCGGCCGATGCATTCGCGCGCGCCGCTGCGCAGTGCCGCGAGCTCGGCTGGTACGTCAAGATCCAGCCCGAGCCAGAGGGGATCCTCGAATCGGCAAAGCAGTTCGAGAAGCTCGAGATCCCGGTGCTGCTCGATCACATGGCGCGGCCGGATCCGGGCGAGGGTGCGAACGATCCGAACCTGCGCAAGGTGGTCGAGCTTTTGAAGCGCGGCAACTTCTGGGTGATGCTTTCGCTCAGCGAGAAGATCTCGAAGAAGGGGCCGCCCTGGGACGACGTGATCCCGATCGCGCGCGCGTACATCGAGGCCGCTCCGGATCGCGTCCTCTGGGCGACCGACTGGCCGCACCCGGTGTCGAAGAAGCCGCCGCCGAACGAGGCCGATCTTCTCGAGCTGCTCTATCGCATCGCGCCGGATGAGAAATCGCTCGAGCGCATCCTCGTCGACAACCCTGCGCAATTCTTCGGATTCGACCGATGAAGCTTCTTTCCTACCAAGCGAACGGCCGGGCGTCCTACGGCGTGGTCTCCGCCAACGGCGTGGTCGACCTCGGCGCACGGCTGGGCAAGGAATTTCCCACCCTGCGCGACCTGATTGCGGCGAATGCACTTGCGCGTGCCGCGGAGTTCCCGCGCGAGAGCCCGGACGTCGCGCTCGATGCGATCGAATTCCTGCCCCCGATTCCGAACGCGGAGAAGATCCTTTGCGTCGGCGTGAACTACGGCAACCGCAATGCGGAATACAAGGACGGCACCGAACAGCCGAAGTATCCGAGCCTCTTTCCGCGCTTTCCCGGCTCGTTCGTCGGCCATCGGCGAGCACTGATTCGTCCGCCAGAGTCGCCGCAGCTCGATTACGAAGGCGAGATCGTGATCGTCATCGGCAAAGAAGGCCGGCGCATCCCCGAAGAGCGCGCGGAAGCGCACATCGCCGGCCTCACCATCATGAACGAGGGCACGATCCGCGACTGGACGCGCCACGGCAAGTTCAACGTCACGCAAGGGAAGAACTGGGAAGCGAGCGGGTCGATCGGGCCGTGGCTCGTCACCGCGGACGAATTTCAGGGATTCGACAACCTGAAGGTGCAGACGCGCGTGAATGGCGAGCTGCGCCAGAACGACACGACCGCGAACCTGCTGTTTCCGTTCCGCACGCTGATCCGCTACATCTCCACCTGGACGAAATTGAAGCCCGGCGACGTGATCTCCACCGGGACGCCCATCGGCGCCGGAGTGCGCTTCGATCCGCCGCGATTCTTGAAGCCCGGCGACACGGTCGAAGTCGAGGTTTCCGGCGTCGGCACGCTCGCGAACCCGATCGAGGACGAAAAGACATGATCAGCGAAGCGGACCGCAAAAAGGCAGCCGAGCTGCTGCTCGGCGCCGAGCGCGACGTGAAGCCGGTGCCGCAGCTCGCCGACACG
>DASUMM010000170.1:0-6139 GCA_036277655.1 Burkholderiales bacterium
GCTCGCCGACACGTTCCCCGGCATCGAGATCGAGGATTCGTACGCCATCCAGCGGCACTTCATCGCCGCGAAGATGAAGGCGGGCCGCAAGTTGCGCGGACACAAGATCGGCCTGACGTCGCGCGCGATGCAGGTCGCCTCGGGAATCAGCGAGCCGGATTACGGCCATCTGCTCGACGACATGTTCTATGACGATGGCGTGACGCTTGCGGCCTCGCGCTTCATCGTGCCGCGGATCGAGGTCGAACTTGCGTTCGTGCTGGGGAAGCCGCTGAAGGGACCGGGCGTGACGCTCTTCGACGTGCTCGGCGCCACCGACTATGTGATCCCGTCGCTCGAGCTGATCGACGGCCGCAGCAAGTATCCGCGCAAGATCGTCGACAACATCGCCGACAACGCGGCGTGCGGCGCGGTGATCGTCGGCGGGCGGCCGGTGCGTCCGATGGACATCGATCTTCGCTGGGTCGGTGCGCTTCTCTACAAGAATTCGCAGATCGAGGAGTCGGGCCTGTCGGCCGCGGTGCTCGGTCACCCGGCGATGGGCATCGTCTGGCTCGCCAACAAGCTCGCCGCGTTCGACACTACGCTCGAGGCGGGTCACTTCTTCCTTGCCGGCTCGTTCACGCGCCCGGTGCCGGTCGCGCAAGGCGACACCATCCACGTCGATTACGGCCCGCTCGGCGGGATCTCCGTCTCCTTTTCCTGATTACTTGACTCAGTCAAGTAATCACGCGCATGCTGCGCGCCATGGCGGGAACCGCGGCCAGTCGGCAGGTCGAAGCCCTGCGCGCATTCAACCGCTTCTATACGAAGCGAATCGGCGTGCTCGGGCAAGGCTATCTGCAGACCTCCCATACGCTCACCCAGGCGCGCGTGCTGTTCGAACTCGGCAAGCGCAAGGGAGCTTCGGCGAGCGAACTCGCGGCTGCACTCGGACTGGATCCGGGCTACCTCACCAGGATCGTGCAGCAGTTTCGCTCGCAGGGACTGGTGTCGAGAAAGACCTCCGCCGACGATCGCCGGCGCGTATGGCTTTCGCTGACCGCCCGCGGGCGCGATCAGTATCGAACGCTCGACCGCCGCTCCCGCAGCGAAGTGTCGACGCTGCTCGCGCGGCTGCCGACTGAGAATCGCAGCCGGCTGGTCGCGTCCCTCGAGCACGCCCAGTCGCTCCTCGCGGACGAGAAGCGCATTCGCCCGGCGAAAGTCGTGATCCGACCCTACCGCATGGGCGATATCGGCTGGGCGATCGAATGCCACGCCCGCGTGTACGCGCGGGAATACCGCTGGAACGCGGAGTTCGAGGCGCTGGTGGCGAAGCTGTTTGCGAGGTTCGCCAACGAGCACGACCCCAAGTTCGAGCGTTGCTGGATCGCCGAGGTCAATGGCGAGCGGGTCGGCTGCGTGTTCGTCGTACGCAACGACGAAGACCCCTCGATGGCGCAGCTACGCTGCCTGGTCGTCGATCCGCGGGCGCGTGGCCTCGGAATCGGCCGGCGCCTGGTCGACCAATGCATTGCATTCGCCAGGTCCGCGGGCTACCCGAAAATCATGCTGTGGACGAATGACGTGCTCGTCGCCGCGCGCCGCCTCTACGAGGCGGCCGGGTTCAAGCTCGTCAGGGAAGAGCCGCACCATAGCTTCGGTTACGACCTGGTCGGCCAGTTCTGGGTGCTCGATCTGAAGGGCAGCGGCGCCTAGGCGGGCAGTTCGTACACCCACGGCCGGCGCTTGCGGTCGGCGGCCTGAAACGCCGCGATCTCGGATTCTCGAGAGAGCGTGAGTCCGATTGCATCCAGCCCTTCGAGCAGCGCCTTGCGCTGCAAGGGATCGATCTCGAACGCCGTGTCTTCGTTGATCAACTGACGCTCCAGATCGACCGTGAAGGTTGCCGTCCCTGGATCGGCTGCGCGCCGCGCCAGTCGCTCGACGGTTTGCGGTTCCAATCGGATTGCGAGCAACCCGTTCTGAAAGCAGTTGCCATGGAAGATCTCGCCGAACGACGGCGCAATCACGCAGCGCACCCCCATCCCGGCGATCGCCCACACGGCCATCTCGCGCGAGCTGCCGCAGCCGAAGTTTTCGCCGCAGACGAGGATCTTCGCCGAGCGCCATGGATCGCGGTTCAGCACGAATTGCGGATCCTCCGAGCCGTCGGGCCGCAATCGCAGCGCTTCGAACGCGTAGCGGCCGAGTTCTTCCTTCGGGGTGCGCACGCAGCGCTCGACGCGGATGATGACGTCGGTATCGACGTTCGGCTGCAGGAGCGGCGCAGCGATGCCGCGCACCTCGGTGAATGTTTCCATCATCGCTCCAGGAACGTACGCACGTCGCAGATCTCGCCGGCGAGCGCGCACGCCGCCGCGGTGGCCGGGCTTGCGAGGTGCGTGCGGGCGCGCGGGCCCTGCCGGCCGACGAAGTTGCGATTCGAGGTCGACACGCAGCGCGCTTCCGGCTCAACCAGCTCGCCATTCGCGCCGACGCACATCGAGCAGCCGGGCTCGCGCCATTCGAAGCCCGCGGCGCGGAAGACTTCGTGCAGGCCTTCGCGCTCGGCGGCGCGCTTCACGGCCATGGACCCTGGGACGACCCACGCCGTGACGTGGCGAGCCACTTTTCCTTGGCGTGCGACTCGTGCCGCCGCTTGCAGGTCGGAGAGTCGCGAGTTGGTGCAGGAGCCGATGAACACGCGGTCGACCTTCGTTCCGGCGATGCGCGCGCCGGCCTGCACGCCCATGTAGGCAAGCGCATCGCTCTTCGCCGTCTGCGGGATCGCCTGGTCGACGCCGATCACATCCTCCGGGCTCGTTCCCCAGGTCACCTGCGGCGCGAGCGTCGAGCAATCGAGCGAGACTTCGCGATCGAACCGCGCATCGGCGTCGCTCGGCAAGGTCCGCCAGTGCGCGAGCGCCCGGTCCCATGCTGCGCCGACAGGCGCGAACGGCCGGTCAGCAAGCCACGCGAACGTCGCTTCGTCGGGCGCGATCATGCCGATCTTCGCGCCGAGCTCGATCGAGAGGTTGCACATCGTCAGTCGCGCTTCCATGTCGAGTGAGCGCACCGCCGGACCGGCGTACTCTGCCGCATAGCCCACGCCGCCCACGGCGCCGATCTTGCCGATCAGCGCGAGGATCAGGTCCTTCGCGTATACCCCGCGCGGCGGCGTGCCTTCGAAGGTCGCGCGCAGCGTCTTCGGTTTTCGCTGCACGATGGTTTGCGTCGCCAGCACGTGGACGATCTCGGTCGCCCCGATGCCAAACCCGATCGCGCCGAGCGCGCCGTTCGTGCAGGTATGGCTGTCGCCGCAGACGACCAGCGTTCCCGGAAGCGTCAAGCCGAGCTCCGGCGCGATGACATGAACGATTCCCTGCGTGTCCGTGCCGACGTCGAACAGCCGCACGCCGGCGCGCTTGGTCTCCAGACGCAGGTCGTCGATCAGCACGTTGGCCCAGTCGTGCGCGCCTCCGCTGCGACCGGGTTCGCTCGAGACGACGTGATCGGCGGTTGCAAAGGTGAGCTCCGGGTTGCGGACGGCAAGCCCGCGCTTGCGCAGCGCCTGCAGCGAGCGACCGCCGCCGAGATCATGCTGCAGGTGGCGATCGACGTGCAGCAGGTCGAAGCCGCCGCCGAGGCTGGCGATGACATGCTCGCGCCACACCTTCTCGAAGAGCGAGAGCCCGCTCATCGCGGAAGGCTCGCGAGCACGCGGTCGACCATCACGCCGGAAAGGCCGAGATAGTTCGCCGGGTCACAAAGCTCGGTGAGTTTCTCGCGGCTCGCGTGCTTGGTGATCTCGGGATTCTCGGCAAGCAGCTCGACGAGCGGCCGCTCCCGGCGAATGGCTTCGCGGCAGATGTCGTACACGAGATCATGCGCACGCTCGCGCCCCAGGTGCGGCGCAAGGCCCATCATCACGGCTTCCGAGACAATCAAGCCGTGCGTGAGGTCCAGGTTGGCGCGCATGCGCTTCACGTCGACCTCCAGGCCTGCAAGAATGAACCTGGTCTGCTGTAGCGCGCCGGCGGTGAGGCAGAACACTTCCGGCAGTGCAATCCATTCGATTTCCCACGGGCCGGTGGAGCGCTCATGGTCGGCCACCATCGCCTCGATCAGCGACGCTGCGTGCTGGCGAATCACGGACACCGCTGCATGAATGTACAGGCACGAAACCGGATTGCGCTTCTGCGGCATGGTCGAAGAAGAACCCCGGCCTTGCGCGAACGGCTCGTAGACCTCTGCCACTTCCGTCTGCATCAGCAGCTTCACGTCCATGGCGATCTTGCCCAGCGACCCGCCGACCAGCGCGAGAAACGCGCCGACCTCGGCAATCGTGTCCCGCACCGTGTGCCACGCAATCAGCGGCTGCTTCAAGCCGAGCTCCTTCATCAGCAGGCCTTGCGTCTCGAGTGCGCCGCGCTCGAGCGATGCCAGCGTGCCGGAGGCGCCGGCAAACTCTCCCATCAGCACGCGCGCTTCGAGCTGCTTCAGGCGCTCGCGATGCCGCTCGATGCCGGCGAGGAGCGTCGCCATCTTGTAGCCGAAGGTGATCGGCGTTGCCTGTTGCAGGTTGGAGCGCCCGGCCATCGGCGTATCGCGATGCTTTCTTGCGAGGCTTGCGAGTGCGGCGGAAATCGCCTCCAGGTCCTGCGCGACGAGCGCGAGCCCCTCGCGAATCTGCAGCACCGTCGCCGTATCGGTGATGTCCTGCGTGGTGGCGCCCCAATGGCACCACTCGCCCAGCCCGTCCTTGCAGAGCGCGTTTAGCTGCGAAACCACCCCGAGCACCGGATAGCCGATCGCTTCGGTGCGCGCGCGCAGTTTCCCCATGTCGATCTTCGAGAGCACGCAATTGCGCACGATCTCGTCGGCGGCTTCCTGCGGAATGATGCCGAGGCGCGCCTGCACCCGTGCGAGCGCCGCCTCGATCTCGAGGTACTTGCGCGTGCGGCTTTCGTCCGACCAGACCTCGCGCATCGCGGCGGTGCTGAACAGGTTGCCGAAGATCGTCGAGTCGATGACCGTTGCAGGCATGGTGGGTGCTCCTTCGATCGGGTATCTTAATGAACTCCGATGCGCGTCTACGCCCTTTCGTGCGGAACGCTCGAATTCGAGCGCAAGCTTTTCTTTCCGGATGCGGGGGACGGCGTACCGTTTCGCGCGCCGGTCACCAGTTGCCTGGTGGTGCACCCTCGCGGCAAGCTCGTCTTCGACACCGGCATCCATTGCGACGCGCTCACCGATCCGGCAGGGCGCCTGGGGAAGCGCATCGCTTCGCTGTTTGCGATCCGCTCCGGGGCGGGCGAAGACGTAGTTGGCCAGCTGTCGACGCTCGGTCTTGCGCCCGGCGACATCGATTTCGTCGTCAATTCGCACTTTCACTTCGATCATTGCGGGTGCAACGCGTCGTTCCCGCGCTCGACGTTCCTGGTGCAGCGGGCCGAGCTGGATGCGGCGCGCGCCGAGCCGAAGCGCTACAACCCGAAGGACTGGGACCATTCGCTCGAATACCGCGCAGTCGATGGCGAATACGACGTCTTCGGCGACGGCTCGGTGGTGCTGCTGCCGACACCGGGGCACACGCCCGGCCATCAGTCGCTGTGGATCCGCGACGGCGCCTCGCGCGAGCTGGTCTTCACGGCGGACGCGAGCTACACCAAGGAGCATCTGGAGCGGACGATCCTTCCCGGCAACGTGTACGACGCGGCCGAGATGACGCGCTCGCTCGGCGTGTTGCGGGAGCTTCGCGACCGGCGTGGCGCCTCGCTCTTCTACGGGCACGATGCGGAACAGTGGAACAGCCTGCCGCATGCGCCTGACGCTGTGATCTAATGTTTGGCAGTCGCAAACCTGTGAGGCTCGCATGAAGCTCGTTTCGAGCAAGGCAAAACGCAACGGAGAGGCACGTGCCGACAGCGCGGAATGGCAGATGCGCGTCGACCTCGCCGCGGCACATCGCATCGCCCATCACCACGGGCTCTCCGAGGGCATCTTCAACCACCTGACCTGCTCGGTGCCGGGGAAGAACGACCGCTACCTGCAGATCCCGTTCGGCCTGCACTGGTCGGAGATCACCGCGAGCTGCTTCCTCGAGGTGAGCTACGAAGGGAAGATCCTGAAGGGTGCAGGCGAGGCAGAGCGC
>DASUMM010000171.1:0-4322 GCA_036277655.1 Burkholderiales bacterium
CCCATGCCTTCGTCGCCTTCCTGAATGGTGATCTCGTGTGCTTGCGTCTGGCTGTTGGCGGCGAGGACGGTAATTCGCAGGCCGAGCACGGGCAGGGCCTGCTCATAGTCTTTCGGCGTGACGACAAATGGCTCGACGTTCATGATTTGTCTCCTATGCCCAGTCGAGCAATCCGGTGACGAAGCGTTCGACGGCAGCGAGCGAGCGCTCCAGGCGCTGCTGCAGATTGACGACAAGCTGTTCCATGTGGCTCCCGATCCGTATCCAGACTCGACGGTGGGAACTCTAGGAGCGACGGCGTTCGGGCGTCGCTAAATGATGCCTAACGGAATCCTAAGAATTTGCTAAATGCGGCCTAGCGGCCGCGCAGGAAGAGCTTGTCCAGGTCCGCGAGCGTGAGCTGATACCAGGTCGGCCGGCCGTGGTTGCAGCTTCCGGAGCGCTCCGTCGCTTCCATCTCGCGCAACAGCGCGTTCATTTCCGGGATCGAAAGTGCCCGATTGGCGCGAACCGCGGCATGACATGCCATCCCGGCGAGCAGCTCGTCGCGCCGCGCGGCAAGTACCTGTGCGGCGCCGAATTCACGCAGCTCGGCAAGAACGCTGCGCACCAGGGCTGCAATGTCGCCTCCGGCCAGAAGTGCAGGCGCCGAGCGCACCGCGAGCTCGTTCGGCCCGGCCACGCTCACTTCCAATCCCAGCGTCCGGAGCGCAGCGGAATGCTCTTCGGCGGTTGCGACATCGAGCGCATCGGCTCGCAGCACCACCGGCACCAGCAACGCCTGGCGCTGCACTTCCCCCGCATCGATCGAAGCACGAAGCTTTTCCATCACGATGCGCTCGTGCGCGGCATGCATGTCGACCAGCACCAGCCCGGCCTCGTTCTGCGCCAGGATGTAGACGCCGTGCAGCTGCGCAATTGCGTAGCCGAGCGGCGGTGATTCCTGCGCAGCGGGCAGCGGCGCCGGCTGCATTGCCGAGGAGACGAAGCCTTGATAGGCGGCGACGGGTTGCTCGATCGAAAAGCGGCCCTGGGTGGCGGGGCGGATGGGAAACGTACCCGGCGCGACTTCGGCGTAGGCGACCGGCGATTCGGCGGCGCTTGCGGAGAGCGCGCGCTGGATTGCGTGCTGCACGAACTGATGCACGGCGCGGGCATCGCGGAAGCGGACCTCGGTTTTCGCCGGATGCACGTTGACGTCGACGCCGCGCGGATCAAGCTCGAGAAACAGCACGTAGGCCGGCTGCCGTTCGCCATGCAGCAACTCGCGCCAGGCTTCGCGCGCGGCGTGCGAGAGCAACCGATCACGCACGTAACGCCCGTTGACGAAGAAGTACTGCATGTCGGCGCGCGAGCGCGCGGCATGCGGCGCGCCGGCGAAACCGTGCAGCCGCAACGGGCCGCTTGCGGCATCGACGACGAGGCTTGCTTCGAGAAAGTCCCGCCCGAGCACCGCGCCCGCGCGCTCGCGCGAGGCGTGCGGCTTCCAGTGCGCGGAAACGCGCCCGTTGTGCCGCAACAGGAATTCGATTTCCGGTCGGGCAAGCGCAATGCGCCGGAACACTTCATCGCAATGCGCGAACTCGGTCGCCTCGGTGCGCAGGAATTTCCGGCGCGCAGGCGTATTGAAGTAGAGATCCGAGACGGTCACGGTGGTGCCGAACGCACGTGCCGCCGGCGAGACTTCGCCCGCCTGCGCATCGATCACGTAGGCGTGAGCGGCCTCGCGCGCGCGCGAGGCAATCGAAACTCTTGCCACGGCGGCGATGGAGGAGAGCGCTTCGCCGCGAAATCCCATCGTCGCGACCGCTTCCAGGTCCTGCAGCGTGCCGATCTTGCTGGTGGCGTGGCTGGCAAGCGCAAGCGGCAGGTCTTCTTTCTGCATGCCGCCGCCGTCGTCGTCGATCTGGATGCGCCGGATGCCGCCTTCTTCCAGCGTGACGGTGATCGCGCTCGCGCCGGCATCGAGGCTGTTTTCCAGCAATTCCTTCACCACCGAAGCGGGGCGCTCGACCACTTCGCCGGCCGCGATCTGGCTCACGAGCAGCTCGGGAAGAATGCGGATCGCGCTCACGAAAAGAGTATATAGAATCGCACCGCATGGAAATCGTCGCTGCGCTGTGGGATCTCGCAGTGCATCTGGATCGCCACCTCGCCGCGTTCGTCGCGCAGCACGGCGTCTGGGTCTACGCGCTGCTCTTCGTCATCGTCTTCTGCGAAACCGGCCTCGTCGTCACGCCGTTCCTGCCGGGGGATTCGCTGCTCTTCGTCACTGGCGCGCTCGCCGCCGCGGGCGGCATGGACATCGGCACCGTCATGGCCGTCCTGATCCTCGCCGCGCTGTGCGGCGACAACGTCAACTACTGGATCGGACGCTGGGTCGGGCCGAGGATCTTTAAAGTGCGCGAATCGCGCTGGCTGAATCCGAAGCATCTGGAGCGCACGCACGCGTTCTACGAGCGTCACGGCGGCAAGACGATCATCCTCGCGCGCTTCGTGCCGATCGTGCGCACCTACGTGCCGTTTGTCGCCGGGCTGGGTGCGATGCCGTACTTGCGCTTCCTCGCGTTCAGCGTAGTTGGCGCGCTGGTGTGGGTGTTCTCGCTTTGCATCGCCGGGTACTTCTTCGGCAACCTGCCGATCGTGAAGAACAACCTGACGGTCGTGATCCTCTTGATCGTGCTGCTTTCGATCTCGCCCGGGATCGTCGCGTGGCTGCGGCGCAAGCGACCTCCCCACCACGCTTCGGTCGGGCAGTCTCGCTAGCTACTCGGTCGAGGCTTGCGCCAGCGCGCCGTGCGAGCGCGGCGGGTGCTTGGCGATGTACTGGCGGATTCCAGCGAGCAGCGCGCGAGCGAGCTTCTCCTGGTAGCGCTGGTCGTTCAGGCGCCGTTCTTCGTCCGGATTCGAGATGAACGCCGTCTCGACCAGGATCGAAGGCACGTCCGGCGCCTTCAGCACCGCGAAGCTCGCCTGCTCCACACGCGCCTTGTGCAGCGTGTTCACCTGGCCCAGCTCCTTCAGCACCGAGCGCCCCAGGCGCAGGCTGTGGTCCATCGTCGCGGTCTGCGACAGATCGAGCAGCGTCTGCGCGAGGTAGCGGTCCTTGACGTCGAGGCTCACGCCGCCGACCAGGTCCGAGTCGTTCTCGTTCTTCGCCAGCCAGCGCGCCGCCTCCGAGGTGGCACGGCGTTCCGAGAGCGCAAAAACGGAAGAGCCGCGCGCGTGCGGACGCACGAATGCGTCGGCGTGGATCGAGACGAACAGATCCGCCTTGACGCGGCGCGCCTTCTCGACGCGCGCATGCAGCGGCAGGAAATAGTCGTCGTCGCGCGTCAGCAGCGCGCGCATGTTCGGTTCGGCGTCGACCAGCTTCTTCAGCCGCTTCGCGATGCGCAGCGTGATGTCCTTCTCGCGCGAGCCCAGGCGCCCGAGCGCGCCCGGATCTTCGCCGCCGTGCCCGGCGTCGATCACAATGATTGCCAGACGCTCCATCTTGGTCGCCGGCTCGCGTGGCAGTTTGGCGGCGGGCAGGGCTGCAGGCGCCGCCTCCGCGGGCACCGTTTTCTCCGCTTGCTCGATCAGCGCGGCGAGCGGATCGGGTGCGATGAGCGGGTACAGGTCGAGCACCAGCCGGTGGCCGTATTCCGCGATCGGCGGCAATGCGAACGCTTGCGCGTTCACCTCGGTCTTCAGGTCGAGCACGAGGCGCAGCACCCCCGGACGGTTGCGGCCGACGCGCAATTTCTCGATGTACGGATCGCCGTCGGTGACCTTGCCGTGCAACTCGGCAAGCGGCGCACTGAAATCGGTGCCTTCGAGATCGAGCACCAGCCGCTCGGGGTTCTTGACCGCGAAGAGCGTGTAGCGCAGCGCGTTCTTCGACTCGATCGTCAGGCGCGTGTAATCGCGCGCCGGCCAGATGCGCGTCGAGGTGACGTTTGCGTGAGCGCTCGCTACGAGCGAGCAGATGGCGAGCGCGAAGAACGAAACCAGCGCTCGCCGCGCTCGCTCACGCAATGAATTCGCGCGAGGCGGCCGGGCTGCGCGAACGCGAGCCGGATCTCCAGGTCCGCCGGCGCCAGCAAGCCGGCGGCGCGCTCGGGCCACTCCACGATGCAGAGCGCATCCGGCGCGAAGTACTCCCTGAATCCTGCATCCTCCCATTCTTGATTCTTCTCGAAACGATAAAAATCAAAGTGATACAAGTGTATGCTCGAAAGGTCATAAACTTCAACCAGCGCATAGGTCGGGCTCTTTGCGCGGCCCGCATGGCCAAGCGCGTGGATGAGGCCGCGCGCGAGCGTGGTCTTGCCCGAGCC
>DASUMM010000172.1:0-4083 GCA_036277655.1 Burkholderiales bacterium
CGGCGCCTTGAACGCGATGTGCGCGCCCTGGCCGGTCGGCCTCGTAGTCTAACCCCGCGCCGCTGTGGCGATTCGGCGACTGCAACTGCGGCGATGCCTGCGCTACGATAAGCGCAATTCCCAAGGAGATTTCGACGTGGCCGACAAGCAACCGTTCCTGACTGACGTTCAGACCCTCCGCGCGCGTGCGCGCGAGCACATCGAGAAGGGCGCGGTGACCGCCGGCTACCGCGCCGACCGCGAGACGGTCGTGAAACTCCTGAACGAAGCGCTCGCCACCGAGATCGTCTGCGTGCTGCGCTACCGCCGCCATCACTTCATGGCCGAAGGGATGAACGCCGAGCCGGTCGCCGCCGAGTTTCTGGTGCACGCGAACGAGGAGCAGCAGCATGCCGACCAGATCGCCGCGCGCATCGTGCAGCTGAACGGCGAGCCGAACTTCAGCCCCGAGGGGCTGCTTTCGCGCAGCCATGCCGAATACGTCGAGGGCAAGGACCTGGTCGACATGATCAAGGAAGACCTGGTGGCCGAGCGCGTGGCGATCGACAGCTATCGCGAGATGATCGAGTACGTCGGCGACCGCGACACCACCACCAAGCGCATGCTGGAAGGCATCCTTGCGATGGAGGAAGAGCACGCCGACGACCTGGTCGGCATGCTCGCCGACCTGCAGAAGTAGGCGCCGCTAGGCCTTGCCGGCGCGCGCCAGGCGCCGGTATTGCGCCATGTGCCGGATGGCTTCCTTCGGTTTCTGCAAGCTCTCGTAGAGGAGCGCGAGGTTGTAGTGGGCGTCGGCGAGCACGGGGTCGACTTCGAGCGCAGCGCAATACGCTTCCACCGCCGCTTCCTTCTGTCCCAGGTCTTCGAGCAGCACGCCGAAATTGAAAAGGAGCAGCGGCTCGGCGCCGCAGGCGCTGAGCGCTTCGGTGTAGGCGCGCTCGGCTTCCGCGAGGCGCCCGGCCTCGTGCAGCAGCCGTCCGCGATTGAGGTGCGCATCCAGAAGCTCGGGGTCGGCCGCAAGCGCATGCGCGTAGGCTTCCAGCGCCGCGCCGGCGTCCTCGCTCTCGAGCGCAAGGCCCCGCTCGAACCAGTCGAGTGCGCTCGCATCCGGCGTCACCGGCGCGGCGCGCTCGAACACTTCCAGCGACTCTCTCGCCGGATCGCCCTCGAACGCAAGCAGGTACTGGCCGTCGTCCGCCTGCCAGCGGCTCGCGCCCTCGCGCACGACGACGCGGTCGCCCACCGCGCCGATCGCGAGGCCTGAGAGCGGCATCGACTCCGGCAGGTGCTTGCGCAGCTCGCGCACCGAGCGCGTGATGCGCCGGCGCGGAATGTTCGCTTTGGCGAGCGCTTCTGCGGTGCGCAGCACGATCAGGTCCTGGAATGAAAAGCGCAGCGTGTTGCGGGGGCCGCGTTCCGGCGAGACGAACCCCGCCTGGATCAGCGAGCGCAGGGTGCTGCGGGAAAGGCCGAGCAGTCTTTCGACGTCGCGGACGCCGAAGCGTTGCATCGGGCTCTTGCAGGCTTACTTGCGCGCGGCCCTGCGAGCCGGAGCTTCGGCGGATTGCTGTGCGCGCTTCGGCGGCTTGCGCGCCGCGGCGACCCTGCGCTCTTCGGCCGGCTTCTCCTGCGCCGCCGGCTTGCGCTCCTCGGCGGGCTTGCGCAGCACTTCGCCCGGCTTTGGCTTCTTCTCGAGGCTCGCGCGCAGCGCTTCCATCAGGTCGATCACCTGGGCGCCCTGTTCGGGGGCTTCCGGCATCGTGACCTCCTGGCCTTCGACCTTCTTCTGCACGGCGGCTTCGATGCGCGCGCGCACTTCGTCGGTATAGGTGGCGGGGTCGAACCGCTCGCTCGCCTGCTGCTCGATCAGCTGCTGCGCGAGCTTCAGTTCCTGCGGCCGCACTTCGGTCGGCGGGATCTCGATGTCCTTGATCGAGCGCACTTCGGCGGCATAGAGCAGCTGCTGCATCACGAGCCCGCCGTCGACCGGGCGGATCATCACGATGTACTGCTTGCCGCGTGCCGCCCAGCGGCCGAGCGCGCAGCGCTTGGATTCCTGCAGCGCTTTGGCGAGCAGCGCATACGGCTTCGCGCCGCCCTTGTCCGGCGCCAGGTAGTACGCCTTGTCGAAGTAGACCGGGTCGATCGCCTCGATCGGCACGAACTCGGTGATGTCCGCGGTGTGCGTGCCGGCTTCTTCCATCGCCTTCAGCTCTTCCGGCGTGAACTGCACGTACTGGTCTTTTGCGAACTCGAAGCCCTTCACCATCTCGTCGCGCGCGACCGGCACTTCTTCCTTGACGCAGAAGTACTGCTGGCGCAGTCGCGAGCCGCAACCCTTGTGCAGCAGGTTGAACGAGATCGCGCGGCTCGCCTCGGTGGCGGAAAAGAGCTTCACCGGGATCGACACCATCCCGAACGAAACGGTCAGCGTTGCTATCGATCGTGCCGCCATTTTTTCCTCCGTCACGCCTTCGCGCTCTTCAGCGCGCGTTCGATGCTTTGCTTTTTGGTCAGTGCGTCGCGCCATCGGTCCCCCGTCTGCGCGAGCCGCTCGACCACGTTGGTGATGCGGAAGTCGAGCGGATGCGCGCCCGCCAGCTCGTCCCAGGTCAGCGGCAGCGACACCGGCGCTCCCGCCGCGCCGCGCGGCGAGTACGCCACGTTCAGCGTCTTGCCGCGCACGTTCATATTGTAGTCCATGAAGATTTTTCCCGTTCTCTTGGGCACGCTCCACTCCATCGTGATGTCCTTCGGGTGCTTGCGCATCAGGTGCCGGCCGATCGTCTCGCTCACGCCCCGCGCGGTGTCGAAGTCGATCGTGCGCCGGATCGGCACGAAGACGTGCAGGCCGGTCTTGCCCGAGGTCTTGACGATCGGCTCGAGCGACATCTCGGCCAGCAGCTCGCGCAACCGGAACGCGATCTCCTTTCCCTTCTCGAACGCGATCGTGTTCAGCTCCGGCTCGTCGCCCTTCTTTTCCTTGCCGGAGTAGATGTACGGGTCGATGTCGAACACGATGTAGTCCGGGTAGTTCAGGATCGAGGCTTCTAGCGATTCCTCCGACGATGCGTAATCGGTTTCCTCGATGTCCGTATCGGGGCCCAGCTTCGCGCGCGAATGCCAGATGTGGAATTCGAGCGTGCCGGATTGCGCGAGCCACAGCAGCGTCGGCAGGTCGTTGCAGAGCAGGTAGTCGTGGCTTTCGTCCTTGCTGCCTGAGTAGACGGTGATGGTGCGCGCAAACGGCGGCTTCGCCTGGTCCCAGTGCTTCTGGAAGAAGCGCTGGCCGTGGATGCCTTCCGGCATGCGGATCATCGTCAACGGCCGGTCGGCGAGGTGCGGCAGGATGTAAGGCGAAACCTGCGCGAAGTAGCGCAGCAAGTCCCGCTTCGTGAGCGCCGGCTGCTTGAGCGCACGGTCTTCCGGCCAGTACACGCGGTCGAGGTTGGTGAGCTTGATCCGATGCGGGCCGACCGCGAGCGTGAGCGTCGTTTTCTTGCCTTCGAGCTGGCGCACGACATCCTCGATCTCGTTCATCGACTCGACTTCCGGATCGCTGCCGTCGCTCTGCGGCGGCGTGCGGCGCTGCACGCTCTTTGGATCGATGTCGTCGCGCAAGCGCAGGAACACCGGCGCGCGCAGCCGACCATCCTCGGTCCACGAGTGGAACTTCACTTCGGCGACGATTTCCGGCTCGACCCACGTTGTCGGCGCGTTCCGTTCCGGCTTCTCGGCGAACGGGTTGGTCTTGCGCGCGAGCGGCTCGAGGCGCTCCTTCACCTTTCTCAGGGTGCGGTCATCGAACCCGGAGCCGACATGCGACGCGTAGTGGAGCTTGCCGTTCTCGCGATAACCGACCAGCAGCGCGCCGAGCGGCTCGCGCGAGCCCTTGCCCTTGGTG
Organism: Burkholderiales bacterium; assembly: GCA_036277655.1. Lineage (GTDB taxonomy): Bacteria > Pseudomonadota > Gammaproteobacteria > Burkholderiales > SG8-39 > 2-02-FULL-66-14. Next base: position 3,905 of record DASUMM010000172.1, read on the forward strand.
TAGCCGCCGACCAGGAATTCTTCGGTCTGGGTCGGCTTCACCTTCAGCCATTGCGCCGAGCGGCGGCCGGCTTCGTAGCGGCTGTCCTTTCGCTTGCCGACGACGCCTTCGAAGCCGCTCGCGATCGCGGCACGCTCCAATGCTTCAGCGTCCTCGGTCGCGTGCACCAGCTGCACCAG
>DASUMM010000173.1:0-2333 GCA_036277655.1 Burkholderiales bacterium
TCAGCCAGAACGAAGCGCCATATTCCTTGAAGAGGATTCCGGTCGTGAAGGCGCCGGCCGCGAGCAACCCCGCATGGCCGAGCGAGATCTGTCCCGCGTAACCGGTAAGGAGCATCAGCGCGACCGCGCCGATCGAGGTGAGCAGCACCTGGTTCGCCAGGTCGAGCACGAAAGCTCCGGCAAGGAGCGGCAGCGCGAGCAGCGCGGCGCAAAGCGCGGCCAGGCCGAGCCACTGCATGCGTGTATCGACGAGCGCCATGTCGCGCGCGTAGGAAGTGCGGAAGTAGCCGCTCGAGCGCGGCTCGCTCATACGCGGTCCAGTTCCTCGCGCGTGCCGAAGATGCCCCACGGGCGCACCGCAAGCATCGCGAGCAGGACGAAGAACGGCACGACGTCCGAGAGCAGCGGATCGACGAAATGAATCAGCAGCACTTCGGCGCCCGCGACGAGCAATGACCCGACGAGCGCGCCCGCGAGGCTGTCCAGCCCGCCGACGAGTGCAGCGGGGAACGCCTTCAGGCCGATCGTTACGAGCGTCGCCTCGATGCCGGCGTCGGCAGCGATCAGCATGCCGGCCAGTCCGCCGGTCAGCGTCGCGAGCCCCCACGCAAGCGCATACACCGTATGCAGCCGAATGCCGCGCTGCGCGGCGAGCAGCGGGTTCTGCCCGGCGGCCCGCATGCGGATGCCCCAGCGCGAAAGGCGCAGGAACGCAAACAACGCGGCGTACACCGCCGCGGTGAGCACGATCAGCGCCAGGCCGGCGGCCGAAATGCGCGCCGAAGCACCGAGCGGGAGCGACACGTTCCCCCAGCCGAGGCTTTGCAGCGGATATTGCGTCTGCGTGCCGAAGACGAGAATCATTGCGCCGCGCAGCAGGATGCCGAGCGCGATGGTCGCCAGCACCGCGGCGAGCACCGACTCGCCGGTCATGCGCCACATCAGCGCCGCGTACACCGCGATGCCGACGAGAAACGCGAGGCCTACCGAGGCAGCGATCGCGACGAGCGGGTGACCGGAAAAGAGCGACGCCGTCGCCGCCAGGCCGTAGGCGCCGAGCATCATCAGCTCGCCGTGCGCGAGCGAAAGCACCCGGCTGACGCGGTAGATGAGGACGTAGCCGCAGCTGATCAGCGCATAGATCGCGGCCAGTACCGCGATATTGGCCGCGAGCTGCACGCTAGCGTTTTACGTCGATCGCCTGCCAGTCCTGTACGCGGACGATGCTCGCCTTGCCGGAATCCCAGCGCCACACCCGATAGTGCTGGCGCGTGCGGAAGTGATTGTCCTTGGTCCACTCGAGCGGGCCGCCGCGCAATCCCTTCAGGTCCACTTTCAGGTTGTTCATCGCGGCGAGCACTTTCTTCGGCGTCGGCGGCCAGGGCGTCGCCTTCAGCGTCGACTCGATCACCATCCCGGCAATGAAGCCTTCGGTCAGGTAAGTCACCGGATACTTCAGGTTGGCACGGTGGGTGACGGCGCGGATCTCGGCGTGGATCGGCAGGTCGTCCTGGAAGAACGCGTTGGTGCCGAGGACGTAGAACTCGCCGTCGCGGATGCGGGCGAGCTCCTCTTCGGCGTTCAGGTGCGCCCAGGTGAGGTAGCGCCCGCTCCAGCCCAGGCGGCGCATCGCTTCGAACGTGCGCACCTGCGAGACCCAGGGCGACCACGAGAACACCCAGTTCGGGTTGGCATCCTTCAGCTTCGTTGCGAACGGAGTGTAGTCGGGCGCCGGCGGCGGCGAGATCTGCTTCTCGACCGGCGTCATGCCCATCGTCTTCGAAAGCCCTTCGGCATAGTCGATCTCGGCGCGCGCGATCGGAATCGCCATCGCGGCGAAGCCGATCCGCACCGGCTCCTTCGCCTGCGCTTTCACGAACGCGAGCGCGGCCTGGGAATCAAGGTTGGCGCCGAACGCGCTCGAGCAGAAAAGCAGCGGATCGGCGGGCGGATAGGTCTCTTTCGGGCAGACGGAACCGCCGAAATAGAGCGGCACCTCGGCACGCTTGGCTTCCGACACCATCGGTGCATAGGTCGAGGAGAGGCTGGTGTTGATGAGCAGCACCACCTTGTCCTGCGAAAGGAGTTTCTTTGCATTGGCCGCGGCCCGCGACGGCTCGGCGCCATCGTCCTGCACGAGGAGGCGGATCTGCCTGCCGTTCACGCCGCCCCGCGCGTTCAGGTGATCGAGGTAGGCCTTCATCGCATCGACCACCGGTGCGTAGATCCCGGCGCCAGGGCCGGTCATCGCCGCCGAGACTCCGATCACATAGGCGTCCTGTGCCGCTGCTGGAAACGTCGCCGTGCATGCAATTGCCAACAGAATCTTCTTC
>DASUMM010000174.1:0-13927 GCA_036277655.1 Burkholderiales bacterium
ACCCCGCGGCGCTGAAGCGCGTGCTCGCCAGTCTGGGCTGAGGAAGCAGTACGCGAAAACAAAGGTCATCCGAATCCCCATGCCCCTTATGAGAATCATCTTCTTGTCGGCGCTGCTGGTTTTGCTCGCCGGCTGCAGTCCTTCCGGTGGGCAGGAAAAGGGCGCCGCGGCGCCAGGCAGCATGCCGCCGCAGGAGGTCACCGTTGCGACGGTGACGCCGCAGTCGTTGCCAGTCAATTTCGAATACATCGGGCAGACCGCCGGCTCGCGCGAGGTTGAAGTGCGTGCACGTGTGACCGGGATCCTGCTTTCTCGCAATTTCCAGGAAGGCACGGCGGTGAAGAAAGGGCAGTCGCTCTACGACATCGATCCGGCGCCGTTCCAGGCTGCGGCCGCACGCGCCGAAGCCGACGTCGCGGCGGCGCTGGCCCGCGCCGAGCAGGCTCGACGCAACCTCGCGCGATTGAGGCCGCTGCATGCGGAGAAGGCAGTCAGCCAGAAAGAGCTAGACGATGCGCTTTCCGCGGAAGCGATCGCCGACGCGGACGTGAAGGGGGCGCGCGCAAGGCTGCAGGAAGCGCGCCTGAACCTCGGATACACCAAGGTCGAATCGCCGGCGTCGGGCCTGGCCGGCCGGTCGATGCAATCGGAGGGGACGCTGGTGTCCGGACCGCAGGTGCTGCTGACGACGATCACGCAGATCCACCCGATCTGGGTCAACTTCGGCATCCCGGACAACGAGCAGGCGCGGCTGCGCAAGGACGCCGACGCCGGGCGGCTCGAGATGCCGAAAGACGGCCGTCTCGTGGTCGAGCTGCGGCTCGCCGACGGTTCCACCTACGCCAAGGCCGGAAAGCTCAACTTCTCCGACGTGCGGATCTCCTCGGCCACCGGAACGCAGGAGGCGCGCGCCGAGCTGCCCAATCCCGACGGCGTGCTGCGTCCCGGCCAGTTCGTGCGAGTGCTGCTCAAGGGAGCATCGCGTCCGAATGCAATGACGATCCCGCAGCGCGCGGTGCTGGAAGGTCCGCAGGGCAAATTCGTCTACGTGGTGAACGACAAGGGCCAGGCTGAGCCCCGTCCGATCGAGGCCGGAGAGTGGGTCGGCGATGCGTGGATCATCAACTCCGGCCTCAAGCCCGGCGAGCGCGTGATCCTCGATGGCGTGATGAAGCTCGGGCCGGGGGCGCCGGTGCGGATCGCCGATGCGACGAAGCCTGCGGCGAAGCCGGCCGCACAGGGCGCCAAACCCGCAGCCGGCAAGTAAGCCATGTTCTCGCGCTTCTTCATCGACCGCCCGATCTTCGCGGCGGTGCTCTCGATCTTCATCGTGCTCGGCGGGCTGGCGTCCATGCGCGTGCTGCCGATCGCGCAGTACCCGGAAATCTCGCCGCCGGTGGTGACGGTGACTGCGATCTATCCCGGCGCGTCGGCCGAAGTGCTCGAGGCGACCGTCGCGGCGCCGATCGAGAATGCGATCAACGGGGTCGAGAACATGATCTACATGAACTCGACCTCTTCGGCGAACGGCGTCGTGCAGATCCAGGTCACGTTCAACATCGGCACCGACGTGGACAAGGCCGAGATCAACGTGAACAACCGCGTGAAGCAGGTCGAGCCGAAGCTCCCGCTCGAGGTGCGCCGCCAGGGCGTCACGGTCGAGAAAGGCTCTTCGGCGTTCCTGCAGGTGCTTGCCTTCTACGCGCCCGAAGGCCGCTACGACGACATCTTCATTTCGAATTACGTCACGCTGAACATCCTCGACGAGGTGAAGCGCATTCCGGGCACGACGCTGGTGCAGATCTTCGGCGCCAAGGACTACGCGATGCGCATCTGGCTGCGTCCGGATCGTCTGGCCACGCTGAAGCTCACTCCGGGCGACGTGATTCGCGCCGTCAACGAGCAGAACGCGCAATTCGCCGCGGGAAAGATCGGCGAGTCGCCGACCGCCGGGACGCAGGAGCTGGTCTACAACGTGACGGCGAAAGGGCGGCTCTCCGAGGTCAAGGAATTCGAGGACATCGTGGTGCGCGCGAATGGCGATGGCTCGGTGCTGCGCCTGAAGGACGTCGCGCGCGTCGAGCTGGCGGGCAAGGACTACAGCTTCTACGGCAAGTACAACGGCCATGCGGCGACGCTGATGGGCATCTTCCTGCAGCCCGGCGCCAACCAGCTCGAAGTTGGAAAAGCGGTCCGCACGCGCCTGGAGGAGATGAAGGAGCGCTTTCCGAAGGGCCTTGCATATGCGATTCCGTTCGACACCACGATGTTCGTCGAGGTCTCGATCCGGGAAGTGGTGAAGACGCTCGGCGAAGCGATGCTGCTCGTGTTCCTGGTGGTCTTCCTCTTTCTGCAGAACTGGCGCGCGACGCTGATCCCGTTCGCTGCGGTGCCGGTGTCGCTGATCGGCACGTTCGCCGGCCTTTTTGCGCTCGGGTACTCGATCAACACGCTGACGCTGTTCGGCATGGTGCTCGCCATCGGCATCGTGGTCGACGACGCGATCGTGGTGCTGGAGAACATCGAGCGCATCATGCACGAGGAAAAGCTCGACGCGCGCGAGGCGGCGATCAAGGCGATGCACGAGGTGACCAGCCCGATCATCGCGATCGTGCTGGTGCTGTGCGCGGTGTTCATTCCGATCGCTTTTCTCGGCGGCCTCACCGGCGAGCTGTACCGTCAGTTCGCGGTCACGATCTCGATCGCGGTGGTGATCTCGGGTTTCGTCGCGCTCACGCTGACGCCCAGCTTGTGCGTGGTGGTGCTGAAGCGCGAGCACCGCCAGCCGGGTCGCTTCTTCCGCGGGTTCAACCGCGGCTTCGCCGCCACCGTCGACCGCTACGAGAACGGCGTCGCATGGATGATTCGTCGCGGCGGGATTGCGCTCGTGCTGTTCGCCGGCATGGTTGCGCTCACCGGAGTGCTTTGGCGCGCGACACCGGGTTCGCTGGTGCCCGACGAGGACCAGGGATGGTATTTCGCACCGGTGATCCTCCCTGACGGCGCATCGCTCGCTCGCACCGACAAGGTGGTGGCCGACGTTTCCGCAGCAATCCGCTCGAATCCCTTCAACGAGCACGTGATGGCCTTCACCGGCTTCGATTTCGCCGGCGGCTTCGTGTTCCGCGAGAATGCGGCGACGATCTTCGTCACCCAGACGCACTGGGACCAGCGGCCGATGCCGGTCGGTGCGCTGGTGGGGGAATTCTTCGGCAAGACGGCGCACATCAAGGAAGGCCTCACGTTCGCCTTTCCGCCGCCAGCGATCTTCGGCCTGGGCACGGCCGGCGGCTTCGAGTTCTATCTGCAGAACCGCGGCGAGGGCGGAGCGAAGCGTCTCGCCGAGGTGTCGCAGAAATTCATCGCTGCCGCAGCGCAGAGTCCCAAGATCGCGATGCTGAACACGTTCTGGCGCGCCAACGTGCCGCAGCTCTATGTCGACGTCGATCGCGAGAAGGCGAAGACCCTCGGCGTGCCGCTCGACGACGTTTTCAATTCGCTCGCGGCAACGCTCGGCACCTACTACGTCAACGACTTCAACCGGTATGGGCGCAACTGGCAGGTGCTGATGTCGGCCGAGCCGGGGCAGCGCAACAGCCCGCAGGATGTCGGCGCGGTGTACGTCCGCGCGACCGAAGGGCCGGGTGCGGGCTCGATGGTGCCGATTCGTTCGCTGGCGCGCATCGAGTACGCCTCCGGCCCCGGGACGCTCGAGCGCTTCAACAACCTGCCGGCGGTGAAGCTGCTTGGAAGCGGCCGGCCCGGCGTGAGCTCGGGGGACGCGATTGCGGAGATCGAGCGCATTGCGCGCGAAGTCCTGCCGCCCGAATTCAGCCTGGACTGGAGCGGCGCGTCCTACCAGGAGAAGCGCTCCGGCGGCACCTCGGTGCTCGTCCTCGCGTTCGGCGCGTTGATGGCGTTCCTGATTCTCGCCGCGCAGTACGAAAAGTGGTCGCTGCCGCTATCGGTGATGCTGGCGCTGCCGTTTGGCACGTTCGGCGCGCTCGCTGCGGTCTGGCTGCGCGGAATGACGAACGACGTGTACTTCCAGATCGGCCTCGTCACACTGCTCGGCCTGGCGGCAAAGAATGCGATCCTGATCGTCGAGTACGCGGTCCACAAGCACTCGGAAGGGTTGTCCGCTTCTGCCGCCGCAGTCGAAGCCGCGCGCCTGCGCTTCCGGCCGATCCTGATGACTTCGCTCGCATTCATCCTCGGCGTGCTGCCGCTCGCGCTCTCGACGGGCGCCGGCGCCGGCGCCCGCATCTCGGCGGGCACCGGCGTCATGGGCGGCATGCTCGCCGCCACGTTCCTGGCGATCTTCTTCGTGCCGACGTTCTTCAAGCTCTTCACCGACCGTCACCTGACGGAGAAACGCTCGACGGCCGAGATCAAGGGCGAGATCGAGCGCGCGCGCACGGCGGCGCATACCGCAGCCCACGTTCCGCACCATGCGCCGCGCCCCCATGAGTAGGCTCGTCGTTCTCGTCGCGTTGCTCGCGGGCTGCGCGGTGCAGCCGGACTACCAGCGTCCGGCCGTCGAGCTTCCCCAGGCGTGGAAGCAATCGGCGCCGCGCGCTGCGCAGGACGGCCGGTGGTGGACGGTTTATCGCGATCCGGCGCTCGAGCGACTGGTCGACGAAGCGCTCGCACACAACCGCGACCTGTCGCTCGCGGTTGCGCGAGTCGACGAAGCGCGCGCCCTGCTCGGGATCGCGCAATCCCGACTGCTGCCTTCCGTCGATGCGGCGTTCGATCGCAGCCGCTCGCTTTCCTCTGCCGCGACCGGGACGCTGCCGCCGAACATTGCGCGCGAAAGAAACGACTACCTCGTCCAGCTCAACGTCTCGTACGAGATCGACCTGTGGGGGCGCCTTCGCTCGAACGCGGGAGCGGCGCGCGCCGACCTGCTGGCGACCGAGAGCGCGCGCGAAACGGTACGGCTGCTTCTCGCCGCACAAGTCGCGCGTTCGTACTTTGCACTGCGCGCGCTCGACCAGCGGGTCGAGCTGACGCGGCGCACGGTGCGGCTGCGAGAGGACGCGCTGCGGCTGCAGCGTCGACGCAGTGAAGGCGGACTGATTTCCGACTTCGAGCTGCGTCAGCTGGAGGCAGAAGCCGCCTCCGTGCGTGCCCAGTTGCCGCCGCTCGAGCGCGATCGTGAGCTCGAGGAAGCGGCGCTTGCCGTGCTGCTGGGGCGATCGCCGAAAGCGATCTACGAAAGTGCGATCGTTCGCACCGGCGCCGGCGATCCGACGCCCGGCCCGGCCGTGCTGGCGGAGGGAATGCCCTCGGAGCTGCTGCTGCGCCGGCCGGACCTGGTGGAGGCCGAGCAGCGCCTGATTGCCGCGAACGCGCGCGTGGCGGCGGCGCGCGCCGCGTTTTTCCCCTCGATCACGCTGACCGGGGTGCTCGGCAGCGAAAGCGCTGCGCTGGCGTCGCTCTTTTCCGGCCCGGCCGGCCTGTGGACGCTCGCCGCTTCGCTCGCGCAACCGATCTTCCAGGGCGAGCGGCTGCAGGCCGAGCGTGCGGCAAGCGAGGCGCGCGAGCGCCAGGCGCTCGCGCAATACCAGAAGGCGATCCAGACGGCGTTCCGCGAAGTGCGCGAGGCACTCGCCGCGCAGACTCGCGCGCGCGAGAGCTACGAGGCCGAATCGCAGCGCGTGAAGGCGCTCACCGAAACGCTTCGCCTGGCCCGCCTGCGCTTCGATCACGGGCTTGCCAGCCAGCTCGACGTGCTGGATGCCGAGCGCGGCCTGCTCGCTGCGGAAGCGGCGAGAATCGAAGCGCTGCGCTCGCAGCGGGCCGCAGTGTCCGACCTCTACAAGGCGCTCGGCGGCTGATAGACTCGCCGCCCGCATGAGCTCCGCGGAAGACATCGTCGAGATTTCGGACCTGCATTTCCGCTACGGCCCGATCCAGATCTTTCGCGGGCTGTCGCTCACGATCCCGCGCGGCAAGATGGTCGCCATCCTGGGCGGCAGCGGCAGCGGCAAGTCGACGCTGCTCAAGCTGATTGGCGGGCAGCTCGCACCCGAGCGCGGCCAGATTCGCGTCGCGGGGAAGCTAGTGCACGAGCTCGGGACGGACGAGCTGTATGCGCTGCGCTGCAAGATGGGGATGATGTTCCAGGTGAGCGGGCTCTTCAGCGACCTCTCGGTGTTCGAGAACATCGCCTTTCCGTTGCGCGAGCATTACGACCTGCCGGAAGAGCTGATCCGCGCGCTGGTGCTGATGAAGCTCGATGCCGTCGGTCTGCGCGGCGCGCGCGACATGATGCCGGGCGATCTATCGGGCGGCATGACGCGGCGCGTAGCGCTCGCGCGCGCGATCGCGACCGATCCGCTGCTGACAATGTATGACGAGCCGTTCGCCGGCCTCGACCCCATCACGCTGAACGTGGTGGCGGAACTGATCCGCAAGCTGAATGACGCGCTCGGCACGACGTCGATCATCGTCACGTACGATGTGTCGGAAGCGCTGCAGCTGGTCGACCAGCTTTATGTGATCGCCGATGGGAAGCTGGTCGGCGAGGGTACGCCGGCCGAGCTGCTCGCTTCCGAAGATCCGTACCTGAAGCAGTTCCTGCACGCACTCCCGGATGGCCCGGTGCGCTTTCACTTTCCCGGCCGGCCGCTGCCCGAAGAACTCGGGCTCGCTACGCCTTCGCCGACTTCGGCAGGAACTTGAGCGCGACGCCGTTGTTGCAGTAGCGCTGGCCGGTCGGCTTCGGGCCGTCGTCGAACACATGGCCGTGATGCCCGCCGCAGCGCGCGCAGTGGTACTCGGTGCGGGGAAGGATCAGCTTGTAATCCTTGCTGATGCCGAACACCCCCGGAATCGTCGTGAAGAAGCTCGGCCAGCCGGTACCGCTGTCGAACTTCATGGCTGAGGTGAAAAGCGGCAGGCCGCAGCCGGCGCAAAGGAATACCCCTTCGCGCTTCTCCCGATCGAGCGGGCTCGTGCCTGCGCGCTCGGTGCCTTCTTCGCGCAGCACGTGATAGGCCTGCGGGTCGAGCCGCTTGCGCCACTCGTCCTTGGAAAGTGTCAGCTTGTCGCCCGCGGCGGGCACGTTCACCCCTTCGGCGAGCAGCATCTTCCAGTTTTTCTGCAGAGCTTCGATGTCCTTCATGGTCGCTGGCGGGGCGGTGAGCGCCCGGTCAGCGAACGCGGCGAGGGGGGCCGCCGCGATCGCTTTCAGCAGGTTACGCCGCTCCATCTTGGCCTCCGTTCGGTCGTTCGAGTGACCGGTTGGTCGGAGGATGCCACAGAAACTGACGGCAGCAGGCTAGTAGCCGTAGTCGATCGAGCTGCCGATCGCCCCGCCGATCAACGCGCCGGCAAATGTCGCTGCGCCCCTGTGGTGCCGGTCGGCGATATGGTTACCGATGATGGCACCGGCGATCGCGCCGCCCACGGTGGCCGGGCCAGCCGCGCCGTAATACACCGGGGCCGGGGCATAGTACGCCGGTGCCGGAGCGTAGTACGTCGGTGCTGGCGCGTAGTAGACCGGCGCCGGCGTGTAGTAGTACGCAGGCCGCGGAGCGATGATCGGGCGCACGACCACGCGGTCGCGATGGTAGTGACGGCTGTGGCGGTAGCCGTCGCGATAGCCATAGTCGCCACCGCGGTACCCGTCGCGATAGCCGTAGTAGCCGCCGCCCGCGAACGCGCTGGAAGCCGTGGCTAGGGCGGCAACCGATCCGGCGAGCACTGCAAGTTTCTTGATACGCATGGTGTGACTCCTTTGGTTTGCGTGCCCATTAAACGCGGCCTTCCCTGCAATGAGAACTAATCAAATGCAAACTCTGTAACAGGGTGTTAAAGGGCGGCCATTTGTCACCTTGCGGCGAGGCGGTAAGATGCGCTCCCCGAGGAGGACCGGAAAAATGTCACGAATTCTTGTTGCGCTTGCGCTCTCGAGCCTGGCGGCGCTCGTCCAGGCACAGGACGCCTATCCCTCTAAGCCAATCACGATGATCGTGCCGTTCCCGCCGGGCGGCGTTGCGGACATCACGGGACGACCGCTCGCCGCCATGATGGAGAAGTCGCTCAAGCAGCCGGTGGTGGTGGTGAACCGCACCGGCGCCGGCGGCGCGCTCGGGATGTCGCAGGTCGCAAGAGCGAGCGCCGACGGCTACACGATCCTGATGGGGCTTTCGTCGATCTCGATCTTTCCGGTATCCGACCGGATCAACGGCAAAACGCCGGCCTACGAGATGAAGGACTTCGCGCCGATCGCACTGATCAGCTCGGACCCGACGGTGCTCGTCGTGCGCACCGACAGCCCCTACCGGACGGTAAAGGACCTGGTCGAGGCGGCGAAGGCGAATCCCGGCAAGATCAACTACTCGTCTTCCGGCGTCTACGGCACGCTGCACGTGGCGATGGAAATCTTCGCCAACGCCGCCGGCATCAAGCTGTTTCACGTGCCCTACGGGGGCGGCGGCCCGGCGGTCACGGCGCTGCTCGGCGGGCAGGTCGAGGCGCTCGCCTCGGGACCGGCGGCCGCAATCGGGCAGATCAAGGGCGGCAAGATGCGCGCGCTCGCCGCGTGGAGCAACAAGCGCATCCCGATGATGCCCGACCTGCCGACGTTCAAGGAGCTTGGCTACGACGCCGAGTTCTACATCTGGGCCGGCGTGTTCGCGCCCGCCGCCACGCCGCAGCCGATCCTCGCGCGGTTGCGCGATGCGGTGCGTACCGCGGTGAGCGATCCGGATTTCAAGGCGGCGATGGAGAAGGTCTCGACGCCGATCTCGTATCTCGATGCGCCCGAGTTTCAGAAGTTCTGGGATCAGGACGCCAAGCGTCTCGCCGTGGCGCTGGAAAAGATCGGCAAGGTCGAGGAGAAGAAGTAGCTCAGTTGCGCTTGCGGCGGGCCTTGGCGCGAGGGCCGGCTTTCGCCGGTAGCGGGTACTGCAGCAGCATGCCGTGGCGCCTTTCGAACGGATCGCGGCGCAGCAGCGTGCGCGCCTGCGCCGCAGTCACCAGGGGGTAGTGCCGCGACGCTTCGAGCGCGTCGATCAGGTCCCAGGCGCCGTCTTGCGACGTGACCCAGATACTGGGGTCCACGCGCCGCAAGTCGAAGGGCCGCGAATAGGTGCGCAGCGTCTTGCGGTCGCGCTTGTTGTAGTACTCGTGGAAGTACGACATTGCGAGCTCCCGCAAGCTTGCGTAAACCGGATCGCGCCATCGCAACACCATGCCGTTCGTCTTCGAGATCGCCCCCCAGCGCCCCCGGCGGCGAAAGAGCGCCACCACGTGATCGAAATCCTCCACCGCCTGTAGATCCAGCAGCAGCGGCGGCTCGCCCTGGATCCACAGGGCACAGGCGGCGAGCATCGCCCCTTCGATGCAATGCGCGCGCCGCAGACGCAGCACGGTGCGCACCGAATTGCAGGTGTCGCCATCGGGCTCGAAGTTCTGCCGCAGGTCATACAGGAATGCCTGGATGCGCTCGGGTGTGCGCAGCCGCGCGAGCAGCGCGAATTCGCTGCGCGACAATCCGAGCGCTTCGCGGGTCGCTTTTCGCAGGGGACGCGCTCGGCTGGCCGTGCCTAGAGCCGTGCCAGGTCGAGACGCTTGCGATCGCCCGACCAGGCCCGGGCAAGGTGCTTCTCGACCGCCGCGGCTTCTCGCTTCATGCCCTGCCGGGCATAGGTCTGCGCCAGGCCATAGAGCGCCCAGCCGTTGTTGGGCGTCTTCTGCAGGCTCTCGCGAAACACATCGCGCGCTCTCTGATGCTCTCCTTTGAGCGCGAGCACTCCCCCGAGCGTCTGCCGCACCGGGTAGTACCAGTACGGCGGCTCCATGTAGGGAAGCTTGTCCTGCAGCGCGACCGCGGCTTCCAGTTCGCGCACGGCGCCATCCAGATCCTTCTTCGCCTGCGCGATTCTCGCGCGTAGCACGTGGGCCGCGATGATGCTCACTTCCTTCGCCGGAATGTTCCACGACTCGAACGCCGTGAAGTCGGCTGCGGTGGCGATGGTTTCCAACTCGGCCAGCTCTTTCGCTGCCGCCGCGACGTCGCCCTTCTGCGCCTGCACGATGCCGCGCGCATAGCGCCACGTTGCGCGGATGTAGGGAAAGTCGGCACCGGGATCGGCGAGCGACATGACGCTCGCCGCGTCGCCGAACTGCGCGTGCGCGAAGTAGGGCGCTGCCTTGACCGGCTGCATCAGCAGCACGGCGCGAGCGGCTTCGTCCGAAATCACGTTGCCGAGCTTCTTCGCTGCTTCGATCACCGTCGGCCCTTCGCCGGACATCTGCGCCGAGGCCATGACGAAGTGCACGTTGTGCGGGTAGTAGGCAAGCGGATAGACACCCTCGGGCCGGAAACGCCGGATGTACTCCTCGTCGACTCTTACCGCGACCCGGTTGGTCGCGAGCGAGTCCTTGTAGCGCCCGATGCGGTAATAGATGTGCGCCGGCATGTGCACGAGGTGCCCGGCACCGGGTGCGAGCTTCGCCAGGCGATCGGCGTACGGCTCCGCGCGCTTGGCGTCGTTCGAGGCTTCGACCGTGTGGATATACAGATGGATCGCCCCGACATGCTGCGGATCTTTCTGCAGCACGCGCTCTAGCGTTTCGACGAGTTCGGCGACGGTCAGCTTGAGCCGCGCGCCGCCCGGCTCCCAATAATCCCAGGGCGAAAGCACCATCAGCGCCTCGGCGTAGATCGCAGCGACGTCGACGTCCTGCGGGAAGTTCGCCGCGGCCCGCTTCATCGCTTCCGCGTACGCTGCATCCAGCTTCGCGCGCTCGGCCTTCGGATCGGCCGAGTAACGCATTGCGATGGCCTCGATCAGTGCCTGCTCGTGCGGCTTCGCCTGGGAGGCGAGCGCTCGTGCCTTGGTCGCGGCCGCGACGGCGGGCGCGATCGCTTTTTCGTCCATCGGCACGTTGATGTTCGGCCCGAGCGCGTACGCTTCGCCCCAGAAGCACATTGCGCATTGCGGATCGAGCCGCTGCGCCTTGCGAAATGCACGCAGGGCCTCGGCGTGATTGAACCCCCAGGCGAGGCGCAATCCCTGGTCGAAATAGCGCTGCGCTTCGCGCGAAGAAGTCGTGACGCGATAGACGTGGGTACCCAACCCCTTCATCAACGGCGCTTCGGCGTCTACCGCCGGAGCGGCCTTGCTCGCGGCAGCGGCGCCCGCCGGGCTGACTTCGGTCGCTTTCGTTTGTGCAAGGAGCAATGGCAGGCGCGCGGGCGGCTGCGACGGGCCGCACCAGAGGCCGCTGCCCGGCAATTCGGGCACGAACACGTCTTCGGAGATTGCCTGCGAAACGGTCTCGCCCGACAGCACACCTGCGGCGAGCAGGGCCAGCATCATTCGGCTCGGTCTTGGCATCGGTTGGTTCTCGGGACGGCGAAAAAGATACCACGCCGAGCGCGTCGAGAGGCGCTCCGGGCGGGCCGTTTTTTTGCGTCCGCTGGGACTTCGCGATACAGTCGGCGCCCGAGAGGCCGATGGCACAGATCCGCAAAATCTCGATAAGTACCGGCATGTACTGGGTCGAGGTGCGTGCGGCGGACGTGCGCATCCTCTGCGGCTGCCCGGAAGACTCGGTGAAGCACCTGCTGCGCACCGGCCTGATCGTGCCGACCGAAACGAACGGCGTGCACTACGAGACCGGGCCGAACGCGATCCTGCTCTCCGACCTGGCGATCCAGAATGGCCGCGTATGCAGCCGCTCGGAATTCCCGGTGCTGCAGATGCTCTACAACCAGGGAATGATCGTGCCCGGGCACCCGCGCAACAACGGTGCGCGGCCGTTGCTGATCGGCTCGCGCCGCCAGGTCGATGCCCAGATGGCCTATATCTTCCGCGGCAACTACGGGCTCATCTCGCCCGAGGAGCTGATGGAGACCGGCCTTTCGGAAGCGCAGGCCGAAGAGATGATGCGGATGAAGCTCGCCTTCGCATTCGGCCGCATTCGCCCGAGCGACGAGCTGGTGGAACCGGTCTACGTGGAGCGTGAACGCGTCGAGATCCGCGACGGCGTCTTCATCCAGCGCCTGCGCACCAACGTGTTCGAGATTACCTACGAGGACGAGCGCGTCGAGGTGGATCTGAATCTGGCGCCCGGCGAGACTTACCGCTGCCCCTACACGCTCGGCAATCACCTGCTGCAGCGCGACTATTTCGCCGTCGTGCATACTGGAGACGGCGACGGCTGGGACGTCAACCGGCCGGCGATGGGAAGCATCGTGCTGTTCCAGGGCCGCGTCTACCTGATCGACGCCGGGCCGAACATCGAATACGCACTCACTGCGCTCGGGATCGGGGTCAACGAGCTGGACGGAATCTTCCATACGCACTGCCACGACGATCACGTCGCCGGCCTCACCGCGCTGATCCGCGGCGACCGGCGCATCAAGTATTACGCGGTGCCGATGGTGCGCGCTTCGGTCATCCGCAAGCTCGAGACCGTGATGCAGATGACCGAGGACCAGTTCAACGAGCTTTTCGAGGTGCACGACCTCGAGCTCGAGGTGTGGAACGACATCGAGGGCATGGAGGTGAAGCCGGTGCTCTCGCCGCACCCGGTGGAGACGACGATCTTCTACTACCGCGTGATGTGGGAGGGCGGTTATCGCAGCTACGCGCACCTTGCCGACATCGCCTCGGTCGACGTGCTGCGCAAGATGATCGCGCCCGATGAAGCCGCCGCCGGCATCAGCCAGGCGCGCTTCGAAAAGACGCTGCTCGACTATGCCGAAAAGGCCGACGTCAAGAAGATCGACATCGGCGGCGGCCTGATCCACGGCTCGGCGATCGATTTCCGCGACGATGCTTCCGGCAAGCTGATCCTCGCCCACACCGCGCGGCGGCTCTCCGAGGAAGAGCGGGCGATCGGCTCGGGTGCGCCGTTCGGCACGGTCGACGTGCTGATCGAAGGCATCTCGGACGAGCTGCGGCGGCGCGCGTTCGGCTACCTGCACGACTATTTCCCGGACGTGCCGATCTACCGGATCCGTCACCTGATGAACAACCGGATCCTGGTGATCAACCCCGAGGTCATCCTGATCAAGGAAGGGCAGCCGGTCGAGGACGTCTACCTGATCCTCTCGGGCACGGTGGAGATGCTGCATCCGGGCATGCCGGGAAGCCACGTGCTCTCGGCAGGCTCGATGATCGGCGAGACGCCGGCGCTCCTCGGCAGCACGTCGAAGGAAACGTATCGCGCGGTGAGCTTCGTGCAGGCGATGCGCCTGCCGCACGACCTGTACCTCGACTTCGTCAAGCGCAACGGCATGTACCGGCAGATCGTCGAGTCGCGCGACGAGCTCGACTTCCTGCGCAGCACGTGGCTCTTTGCCGACGGCGTGTCCTGCATGACGCTCAACCGGCTCGTGCGCGAGTCCGAGCCGGTGGCATTCCAGCGGAACGGCATCATTCGCCCGCCGGACAGCGAGCTATTGGTGATGCGCTCCGGCGAAGCGTTGCTGAACACGGCGACCGGGTACGAAGAGCGCCTGCATTCCGGCGCGCACTTCGGCGCCGAGGCGCTGACTGACGGCGCCGACGCCGACACGCAAGTGACGATCCTGGATCCGGTGCACGCCTATCGCGTGCCGCTTGGCTGCATCATCAACCTGCCGGTCGTGCGCTGGAAGATGCTGGAGACGCATCGGCGCCGCTACCACGGGTGACCGTGGGGCAGGCGCTGCAAGAGTCCTGACGGAAAAGCGTCCGGCTAGCGCCAGTGCGCGGGCGGCACCCACGCCGGCGCGGCGCTGCAGGCGCGGCGCAACATCCGGATCATTCGCACGGCAGACTCGCTGCCGCCGTAGTAGCGCGGGATCATGATCGTCTCGCTGAAGCCGACCGCGCGATAGAAGCGTCGCGCGGCTTCATTGCCCGAGCGCAAGTCCAGGTGCACGCTTTCGATGCCGGCGGTGAGCGCCGATTCCAGC
>DASUMM010000175.1:0-6316 GCA_036277655.1 Burkholderiales bacterium
CTCGAGCAGCTCGCAGAGAGCATCGGCACCGCGCTGCACGCCGTCGAGGCCGAGAGCATGCTGCGCAAGCGCCAGGAGGAGCTGCAGCGCAAGAACGCGGAGCTGCAGGAAAAGGCCGAGCAACTCGCGCTCGCCTCGCGCTACAAGTCCGAGTTCCTCGCCAACATGTCGCACGAGCTGCGCACGCCGCTGAACAGCCTGCTGATCCTCGCACGCCTGCTGGTCGACAACCCGGACGGCACGCTCGGCGCAAAGCAGCTCGAGTATGTGCGCACCAGTCACGCGGCCGGTACCGATCTGCTCGAGCTGATCAATGAAATCCTCGACCTGGCGAAGATCGAGTCGGGCACCGTGGTGCTCGATATCGACGCGGTCACCGTTTCCGGGCTGCTGGAGGATGCCGAGCGCACCTTCCGCCAGGTGGCGCTCGACAAGGGACTGCAATTCGAGGTGGCGGTCGACCCGGCGGTGCCGCCGACGATCCGCACCGATTCGCGGCGGCTGCAGCAGGTGCTGAAGAACCTGCTGTCGAACGCCTTCAAGTTCACCGATTCGGGGAGCGTCGCGCTGCGCGTCGAGCGCGTGCGCTCCGGCTGGAGTCCGGGCCATGCCGACCTCGATAGCGCCGCCGGCGTGGTCGCGTTCATTGTCGAGGACACCGGGATCGGCATCCCGGAAGAAAAGCGGCGTTCCATCTTCCAGGCGTTCCGGCAGGCAGGCGCCGACGAGCGCGAAGGCACCGGCCTCGGACTGTCGATCTGCCTGCAGCTCACGCGGCTGCTGCATGGGGAGATCCGCGTCGAGAGCCTGAAGGGCGCCGGCAGCCGCTTCACCGTGTACCTGCCGTTCAACGTGAGCGCGCAAGCCGAAGCCGCGCTGCGAAGGGGCGAGCGGCGCGAGGAAACGCTGGCGGCGCCGGGGCGCCCGCCTGCAGAGCCTGCGTTCGCCGGCCTCGCCGGGCGCAGGGTGCTCATCATCGACGATGACATCCGCAACGTCTTCGCGCTCACCGGCGCGCTGGAAGAGCACGGCATCCGCGTGCTCGACGCCGAGAGCGGTGCGGCCGGCCTCGAGCTGCTGAAGCGCGAGCCCCACGTCGACGCAGTGCTGATGGACATGATGATGCCGGGCCTCGACGGTTTCGACAGCATCCGCATGATCCGCAGCCAGCCGCAGTTTCGCGACCTGCCGATCGTTGCGGTGACGGCGCGCGCGATGAAAGGCGATCGCGAGAAATGCATCGAGGCGGGCGCCACCGACTACATCTCCAAGCCGGTCGACGTCGGTCAACTGCTACAACAGCTCCAAGGCTGTCTGTCGAAATAGCGGCGTAGTCGCCGTAGCGACCGGCAGCGGTCGTCGCCGCGCTTTGCGGCCTTGTCGAAGTCCATTGCGTCGGCCAAGCGCTACGCGCGACGCATTCGCACCACACCAGAATCGGGATCGAGCGATTGTGGGCGTTCGCTCGCATCACGTAATGTGACAGCCATCTTGCAACGGCTTGGTTCCAACATCTAACGGGAGAGGATCACATGGCCGGTTCCATTCTGGTGGTTGAAGGCGAAGCGGCGGTGCGCGACATGGTCGCCACCAATCTGCAGAGCGCCGGTTATCGCGTGTCGTGCGCGGGTGACGTGCCGCACGCCGAATCCCTGGTGCGCGAAACCCGCCCCGATCTGGTGCTGGTCGACTGGGGCTCGCCCGGAATTCCCGGGCTGACCTTCGCGCGCCGGCTGCGCAGCGATGCGCGCACGCGCGACGTCTCCATCGTCATGATGAGCAATCGCGTCGACGAGGAAGACAAGATCGCCGGCCTGGAAGGCGGCGCGGACGACTACGTCACCAAGCCCTTTTCCTGTCGCGAACTGCTCGCCCGCGTGAAGGCGGTCATTCGCCGGCGCACGCCGCAACTCGACGACGAGGTGATCGAAGTGGCCGGCATCCGGCTCGATCCGGCCGCCCATACGGTCTCGATCGAGGGCCGCGACATCGACCTGTGGTCGACCGAGTTCCGGCTGCTGCAATTCATGATCACGCATCCCGGGCGCGTGTACACCCGCGCGCGGCTTCTCGACGACGTCTGGGGAGACCATGTCTTCGTCGAGGAACGCACGGTGGACGTCCACATCCGCCGGCTGCGGCTTGCGCTCGCCCCCACCGGCCACGATTCGCGCATCGAAACCGTGCGCGGGATCGGCTACCGGTTCGTCGCCGGCCCGACGGCGCACTAAAGCGCCGCCGGCGCCGCCTCCTACTCCACCGTCACCGACTTCGCCAGGTTCCGCGGCTTGTCCACGTCATTGCCGCGCGCGAGCGCGGCGTGATAGGCGAGCAGCTGCAGCGGCACGGTGTGCACCAGCGGCGACAGCCACTCGCTATGCGCAGGCAGCCGTATCACGTGCACGCCTTCCGATTCCTCGACCGAAGCATCCGCCCCGGTGAGCACGTACAGCTGGCCGCCGCGTGCGCGCACCTCCTCGAGATTGGACTTGAGCTTCTCGAAGAGCGCGTCGCGCGGAGCGATTGCGACCACCGGCATGTGGGCGTCGACCAGCGCGAGCGGCCCGTGCTTCAGCTCGCCGGCCGCATAGGCCTCGGCATGGATGTACGAAATCTCCTTCAGCTTCAGCGCTCCCTCCATGGCGATCGGATAGTGCACGCCGCGGCCGAGGAAGAGCGCATGCTCGCAGGCGGCGAAGCGCTCGGCCCATGCGCGGATCTGCGGCTCGCTCTGCAGGGCGAGCGCGATGGCGTCCGGTGCGGCGCGCAGCGCGTCCTGGAACTGCGCCTCGTCGCCGTTGGCGAAGCGTCCGCGCACCCGTGCCAGCGCCATCGTGAGGAGCAGCAGCGCCGACAACTGCGCGGTGAACGCCTTGGTCGAGGCGACGCCGATCTCGGGACCGGCGCGCGTCAGGAAGCGCAGCTTGGCGGCGCGCACGATTGCCGATTCGGGCACGTTGCAGATCGCGAGCGTGTGCGCCTGACCGAGCGATTCGGCATGGTGAAGCGCGGCCAGCGTGTCGGCGGTTTCCCCCGACTGCGAAATGACGACCACCAGCGTGCGCGGGTTCGGCACCGAGCGGCGGTAGCGGTACTCGCTCGCGATCTCGACATTGCAGGGCAGGCCGGCGAGGCCCTCGAGCCAGTAGCGCGCCACGCATCCGGCATGAAAGCTGGTGCCGCAGGCGAGGATCAGCGCGGAGTCGATTTCGCGAAACGTCTGTTCGGCCCTGGCGCCGAAAAGATTGGCGACATGCCCGCCGGCAGCAAGCTCGAGCGTGCTGGCGACCGCTTTCGGCTGCTCGAAGATCTCCTTCTGCATGTAGTGCTGGTGCGCGCCAAGGTCGATCGCGTCGGCGGAAAGCTGGCTCACGTGCAGCGGCCGCTCGGCGACTTCGCCGTGCCGATCGGTGATTCGCACCGACTGCAGGCTCACTTCGGCGCAATCGCCGTCCTCCAGCACGATGACGCGCCGCGTCACCTGCAGCAGCGCCGAAGTGTCGGAAGCGGCGAAGTTCTCCTGGTCGCCAAGGCCGAGCAGCAGCGGCGCACCCATGCGCGCCACCACCATGCGCCAAGGATCGGCCATCGCGATGACCGCAATCGCATACGCGCCGGTCAATTGCGAGACGCTGCGGCGCACGGCTTGCGGCAGGTCGGCGCCGTTCGCCAGTTCCGAATGCACCAGATGCGCGATGACCTCGGTGTCGGTTTCCGAGACGAACCGGTAGCCGCGCGCCCGCAAGGCGCGGCGCATCTCTTCGTGGTTCTCGATGATGCCGTTGTGCACGACCGAAACGGTGCCCGAGACGTGCGGGTGCGCGTTGCGCTCCGACGGGACGCCGTGCGTGGCCCAGCGGGTGTGCGCGATGCCGATATGGCCGTTCAGCCCGCGCTCGCCCGCCAGCTCCGCCAGCCGCGCCACGCGCCCGGCGCTGCGCAGCCGTTGCATCGTGCCGTTGATCACCGCCACGCCCGCCGAGTCATAGCCGCGGTACTCCAGGCGGCGCAACCCTTCGAGCAGGATCGGCACCACGTTGCGTTGTGCCACGGCGCCTACGATTCCACACATGGGGAAGCTCCTTCTTCAGTACGCGTTTTCGTCGCCCCGAAAGACGACGGCGACGGTCTTCACGATGATCTTCAGATCGAGCAGCAGCGACCAGTTGCGCAGGTAGGCGAGGTCGTGCTCGACGCGACCCTTCATGCGATCGAGCGAGGCGGTCTCGCCGCGAAAGCCGCTCACCTGGGCGAGCCCCGTGATGCCGGGCTTCACCTTGTGGCGGAACATGTAGCCGCGGATCAGCTTGCGGTACATCTCGTTGTGCGCCACCGCGTGCGGGCGCGGGCCTACCACGCTCATGCGCCCCTGCAGCACGTTGACGAACTGCGGCAGCTCATCGAGCGAGTAGCGGCGCAGGAACGCGCCGAACCGCGTCACGCGCTTGTCGTCGCGCTGCGCCTGCGTGACCCGCTCGCCGTCTTCGCAGACGGTCATCGTGCGGAACTTGTAGACCAGGATCTCGCGACCGTCCATGCCGTAGCGGCGCTGGCGGAAGATCACTGGCCCGGGCGAGCTCAGCTTGACTCCAATCGCGCAGGCGGCGAGCACCGGCGTGATCAGCACCAGGATCGCGCTCGCGAACACCAAGTCGCTCAAGCGCTTGACGAGTCCGTTGATGCCGTACATCGGCGTCTCGCACACGGCGACGACCGGGATGTCGCCGACCGTGTCGATGCGTGCCTGGATCAGGTCGAAGACGAAGATGTCGGGCACGAAATAGATCGACGCCGTGGTGTCGTGCAGTTCTTCCAGCAGGCGGACGATGCGGGGCTGCGAGGCCATCGGCAGCGCGACGTAGATGCGCTCGACGTGGTGCTTCTTCACGTACTCGGCGACCTGGCCGATGCCGCCGAGGCATTCGCCGGGACGCAGCTGCTCATGCCGGTTGACGCTGCGATCGTCGAAGTAGCCGGCGAACCGGATCCCGTGCACCGCGTTGCCGCGCAACTCGGCGGCGAGCTGCTGGCCGAGTTCGTTCGCGCCGACGATGACCGCGCTGGGCAGCAGGTCTTCCGCGGCAAAGACGCGCGGCAGGATCTCCGGGATCAGCCGATGTGCGGCAAACAGCGCCGCCGGCGTCGCCGCCACCCACACCGCGATCGCGCGAGGGTCGAACGCATCGAGCGTGCGCGATGCCCAGCCGAGCAGCGCGAGGAGTCCGGCGATCGCCAGCCAGCCGAGCAGGATGTCGACGGCGAGCGGGCCGCTGCGCGGTGCGCCGCGTGCCGGCCCGCCGGGAAAGGTAAGCGAGAAGACGAGCAGCGCGAGGATCAGCGCATGGCCGTCGATGCGCCCCTGGAACGCGAGCAGGCAGGCGATGAGCGTGCCGATCGCGACGGTGGCATCCACCGAAGCGAGCGCCAGGGCGAGCGCGCCCGGTTGATGATGCAGCGTGCGAGGCTGCGTGGAAGGGAAGGCAATCAAGTGGGTCGAAGCGGATCCGAAGTCGCGGGCGCGCAGTTTGCTGTGGCGGAAAGAATAGGCAGCGCGGACGGCATTGCGACGAGGTCTGCGCGAACGATTGCTAGGCACGTCGGACTAACTCGATGCACCACATGCCTCAATCGGTCCGCGCAATTCGATCCGTGTGTCACGGCTGTGTCACGGCCTATGAACTAGATTGGCTAAACGGGAGCATGCACAACATGGAACCAGGACCTCAGGACACGCTGGAGCGACACGAGCCGCTGTCGGCCGCTGCGCAGGACGACGAAACGGGAGCGATCCCGAACACGTCCGCGCTGAACGAGCGCGAACTCGAGCTGCTCGCGCTCAATCTGGATGCCGCCTTACGCGTGCACACGCGCGCGCAGTTCTTCAGCTGGACGCAAGGCTCGCTGCAGAGCCTGATCCGACATGAACTGCTCGTATGTGCGCTGCGCAACGGCGAGCACTCGTCGTTCCGCGTCGACAGCTTCTCGACCTCGCTGCGCGACGCAGGCGGGATCAGCGAAGCCTTCCAGCGCGATGCGGCGCTCGCCGCCACGCTCGCCAACAGCTGGGAAGAACAGCGCTTCGCGCCGATCATCTGCGAGACCGGCCGTCCGCCGCTCGCCGGCGGCTCGTTCGCACGCGAGCTGGAGCGCGTCGGGGCCACCCGACTCGTGGTGCACGGCACGCACGACGTGCACGGGCACGTGACGAGCCTCTTCGCCTTCGCCTCGCGTCCGGCGCGCCTGATGGCGCGGCACGATTACTTCGTGCGGCTGGTGGTGCCGTTCCTGCACACCGCGTGGCTGCGCAGCCAGGTGA
>DASUMM010000176.1:0-8155 GCA_036277655.1 Burkholderiales bacterium
CGAGATGGTGATGCCGGGGGACAACGTGAAGATGGTGGTGACGCTGATCACGCCGGTGGCGATGGAGCAGGGCCTGCGCTTTGCCATCCGCGAGGGCGGCAAGACCGTGGGCGCCGGCGTCGTCGCCAAAGTGATCGAGTAGAGGAATACAACGAGGCTCCAGGGGCATAGCTCAACTGGCAGAGCGTCGGTCTCCAAAACCGAAGGTTGGGGGTTCGATTCCCTCTGCCCCTGCCACGAGCGAATGAACTATGAGCATGCTGGACAACGTAAAGGTGGTGATCGCGGTGGCGCTTCTCGCCGCGGGAATCGCCGGGTATTACCTGCTCGCCGAGCAGGCGCTGATCCTGCGAGTGCTGGCCGTCATCGCGGGTGCAGCGGCAGGGCTGGCGGTGGGATGGTTTACCGAGCCGGGCAAGACGTTCGCCGCGTTTTCGCGCGAGTCGATCGTCGAAGTGAAGAAGGTGGTCTGGCCGACGCGCAAGGAAACGATTCAGACGACGGCCGCGGTGTTTGCCTTCGTCGTGGTGATGGCGGTTTTTCTGTGGCTCAGTGACAAGACGCTGGAATGGGTGCTCTACGAATTGGTCCTCGGATGGAAGAAAGCCTGACAAAAGCCATGAGCAAGCGCTGGTACGTGGTGCACGCCTACTCCGGTTTCGAAAAATCGGTGCAGCGCGCGCTCGAGGATCGCATTTCCCGCGCCGGCATGCAGGACCAGTTCGGCAAGATCCTGGTGCCGGTCGAGGAAGTGGTCGAAATGAAGGGCGGCCAGAAGCACATGTCCGAGCGGAAGTTCTTTCCCGGATACGTGTTGGTCGAAATGGAGATGAACGACGAGACCTGGCATTTGGTGAAGAACACCAACAAGGTGACCGGGTTCGTCGGCGGCACGGCAACCAAGCCTGCGCCGATCGCGCAGCGCGAGGTCGACGCCATCATGCAGCAGATGCGCGAGGGCGTGGAGAAACCCAAGCCGAAGGTCCTGTTCGAGGTCGGCGAGATGGTGCGCGTGAAGGATGGGCCGTTTACCGACTTCCAGGGCACCGTGGAAGACGTCAATTACGAAAAGAGCCGCTTGCGGGTCGCGGTGACGATTTTCGGCCGCTCGACGCCGGTTGAGCTCGAGTTCGGTCAAGTGGAGAAGGCGTAGCGAATGGCAAAGAAGATCGTAGGCTTCATCAAGCTGCAGGTGCCCGCAGGCAAGGCCAATCCGTCCCCCCCGGTCGGGCCGGCGCTCGGACAACGCGGCTTGAACATCATGGAGTTCTGCAAGGCGTTCAACGCACAGACCCAGAAGGTCGAGCCGGGTCTGCCGCTGCCGGTGGTGATCACTGCGTACGCCGACAAGAGCTTTTCGTTCGTCATCAAGACGCCGCCGACGACCGTGCTGATCAAGAAAGCCGCCGGCATCGAGTCGGGCAGCCCGCGCCCGCACACCGACAAGGTCGGCAAGATCACCCGCAAGCAGGTCGAGGAAATCGCCCGCACCAAGCTGCCCGACCTCAATGCGGCGAGCCTCGAGGCGGCGATGCGCACCGTTGCCGGCAGCGCGCGCTCGATGGGAATCATCGTGGAGGGCATGTAGATGAGCGCGACTTCCAAGCGGCGCAAGGCGATGACCGGCAAGGTCGATCACGCCAAGGCCTACCCGGTTCTGGATGCGATGCAGCTCGTCAAGCAGACGGCGACTGCCAAGTTCGACGAGGCGGTGGACGTCTCGGTCAACCTCGGAATCGACGCCAAGAAGTCCGATCAGACGGTGCGCGGCTCCGTGGTGCTGCCCGCCGGCACGGGCAAGCAGGTGCGCGTCGCCGTGTTTGCGCCGGGCGAGAAGGGCCAGGCGGCCAAGGCCGCCGGTGCCGAGATCGTCGGCATGGAAGATCTCGCCGAGAGCATCAAGCAGGGCAAGCTCGACTTCGACGTCGTGATCGCGGCGCCGGAAGCGATGCGCGTCGTCGGCCAGCTCGGCCAGATCCTCGGGCCGCGCGGACTGATGCCCAATCCGAAGGTCGGCACGGTGACGCCGGACGTGGCGGGCGCCGTGAAGAATGCAAAGGCCGGACAGGTGCAGTTCCGGGCGGACAAGGCAGGCGTCGTCCAGTGCACGATCGGACGCGCTTCGTTCTCGCCGGAGCAGTTGCGCGACAACCTTGCCGCGCTGCTCGATGCGCTCAACCGATCGAGGCCGTCGAATACCAAGGGCGTGTTCCTTCGCAAGGTGTCGGTGTCCAGCACGATGGGGCTGGGCGTGAAGGTGGACGCATCGTCCGTCGCCGCGCAGGCGCATTGAGGGAGATCCAAGTGGCAGCGACCAGCAGTCTGGAGCGCAAGCAAAAAACCATCGACCAGGTGTCGGCGCAGCTTGCCGATACGCAGGCGCTGATCCTCGCCGAGTATCGGGGCCTGAAAGTGGGCGCGATCACCGGCCTGCGGGCCAAGGCGCGCAACTCCGGCGTCGAGCTGCGCGTGCTGAAGAACACGCTTGCACGCCGCGCCGTGCAAGGCACGCACTTCGAGAAGCTCGCCGAGCAGATGGCCGGGCCGCTGGTTTACGGCTTCGCCAAGGACCCGATCACCGGGGCGAAGGTGCTGGCCGACTTCGCGAAAGAAAACGAACACTTCGTGATCCGCGCCGGTGCGATGGCGAACGCCGTGATGAGCGCTGCCGAGGTCAAGGTGCTCGCCACGATGCCGGGCCGGCAGGAGTTGCTTGCGAAGCTCGCCGGCACGCTGCAGGCGCCGATGGTGAAGCTGGTGCGCACCCTGAACGAAGTTCCGGGCAAGTTCGTCCGCACGCTCGCTGCATTGCGCGACGCCCGCGAAAAGAACGCAACCTGAAACGCAGTACCCAGATACTTTTTGATACGGAGCAAATGATGGAACGAGCACAAATCCTGGAAGCGGTCTCGCAAATGACGGTCCTCGAGCTTTCGCAGCTCATCAAGGACATGGAAGAGAAATTCGGCGTCTCCGCGGCTGCAGCGGTTGCGGTGGCTGCGCCGGCGGCAGGCGCTGCGGCCGGGGCTGCGGCTGCCGAGGAGAAAACCGAGTTCACGGTCATGCTGACCGCGATCGGCGACAACAAGGTGAACGTCATCAAGGCGGTGCGCGAAGTGACGAGCCTCGGCCTGAAAGAGGCGAAAGACCTCGTCGACGGCGCGCCCAAGCCGGTCAAGGAGGGAATCTCCAAGGCCGACGCCGAGGCGATCGCCAAGAAGCTGACCGACGCCGGAGCGAAGGCGGAAATCAAGTAGGTTGATGAAGTTTCGTGGCACCGGCGGGGAAGGGAACTTCCCGGCCGCCCACTTTTCTCAGTCAGGCTCGGAGCACGGCCGGCGCTTGCCGGTCGAAAGTTCCCGGTCGCCCGTTGTACCGATCGACCCCATCCAGGATCCTTCATGAGCTATTCGTTGACCGAGCGCAAGCGCATTCGCAAGAGCTTCGCCAAGCGCGCCACCGTGCAGAACGTGCCGTTCCTGATCGCCACGCAGCTCGAGTCCTACACGGCGTTCCTGCAGGCGCACGTCTCGCCCGAGGCGCGCAAGAACGAAGGCCTGCAGGCGGCGTTTACGTCGATCTTTCCGATCTCCTCCCATTCGGGAAGCGCGCGCCTGGAGTTCGTCAGCTACCAGCTCGGCGAGCCGCCGTTCGACGTCAAGGAATGCCAGCAGCGCGGCCTCACTTACGCCAGCCCGCTGCGCGCGAAGGTGCGCCTCGTCATCATGGACAAGGAAGCGCCCCGCCCTGCGCCGAAGGAAGTGAAGGAGCAGGAGGTGTACATGGGCGAGATCCCGCTCATGACGAGCACCGGCTCTTTCGTCATCAACGGCACCGAGCGCGTGATCGTCTCCCAGCTGCATCGCTCGCCCGGCGTCTTCTTCGAGCACGACCGCGGCAAGACGCACTCCAGCGGCAAGCTCCTCTTCTCGGCGCGGGTCATTCCGTACCGCGGTTCCTGGCTCGACTTCGAGTTCGACCCGAAGGACATCGTGTTCTTCCGCGTCGACCGGCGCCGCAAGATGCCGGTGACGATCCTGCTGAAGGCGCTCGGCTATACGCCGGAACAGATCCTGAAGGAGTTTTTCGCCTTCGACGCGTTCCATCTGGAACCCACGCACGTGCAGTTCGAGGTGGTGCCCGAGCGCATGCGCGGCGAGGTGGCGCGCTTCGAGATCACCGACAAGTCCGGCAAGGTCATCGTCGCGAAGGACAAGCGGATCACCGTCAAGCACATCCGCGACATGGAAGCGGCCGGCATCAAGCGCATTTCGGCCCCGGATGAGTTCGTGCTCGGCCGCACGCTCGCGCACAACGTCGTCGCCGCGGACACCGGCGAAATTCTCGCCAACGCGAACGACGAGGTCACCGAAACGCTGCTTGCGAAGCTTCGCGAAGCACGCGTGGAGAGAATCCAGACCCTGTTCACCAACGATCTCGATCAGGGTCCCTACGTCTCGAAGACGCTGCGCACCGACGAAACGGTGGACCGCACGGCCGCGCGCATCGCGATCTACCGGATGATGCGCCCCGGCGAGCCGCCCACCGAAGACGCGGTCGAAGCGCTCTTCAACGGCCTTTTCTTCGCCGAAGAGCGCTACGACCTCTCGGCGGTAGGCCGCATGAAGTTCAACCGCCGCATCGGCGTCAAGAGCGAGACGAGCTGGCAGCTGCGCCTGCGCAACATTGCGCTGCCGCGCGATGTCGAGGACGAGATGCGCGCTTATTTCAAGCACGCACCGGAGCTGCACCTCGGCAAGGTAAGCCTCGAAGGAATCAGTTCGGAAGCCGAAGCGCAGGCGCTGGTCGAGCGGATGTTCCAGGACCTGCGCGCCAAAGGCATCGATCGGCAAAAGCTCGAAACGAAGCTCGAGCAGCGCTTCACGCTGAGCCCGCGCGACATCGTGGAAGTGATCCGCATCCTGGTCGAGCTGCGCAACGGCCGCGGCGACATCGACGACATCGACCACCTCGGCAACCGCCGCGTGCGCTCGGTCGGCGAGCTCGCCGAGAACCAGTTCCGCGCCGGGCTGGTGCGCGTCGAGCGCGCCGTCAAGGAGCGGCTGTCGCAGGCGGAGTCGGAAAACCTGATGCCGCACGACCTGATCAATGCGAAGCCCATTTCCGCCGCGATCAAGGAGTTCTTCGGCTCGTCGCAGCTTTCGCAGTTCATGGACCAGACGAACCCGCTCTCGGAAATCACCCACAAGCGGCGCGTCTCTGCGCTCGGGCCGGGTGGCCTCACGCGCGAGCGCGCAGGGTTCGAGGTGCGCGACGTCCATCCGACGCACTATGGACGGGTGTGCCCGATCGAGACGCCGGAAGGCCCGAACATCGGCCTCATCAATTCGCTTGCGCTTTACGCGCGTACCAATCGCTACGGCTTCCTCGAGACGCCGTATCGTCGGGTGCGCGATCAGCGGGTGACGAACGAGATCGAGTTCCTGTCGGCGATCGAGGAAGGCAACTACGTGATCGCGCAGGCGAACGCGGCGATCGACAAGGCGGGCAAGCTGACCGATTCGCTCGTCTCCTGCCGTTTCAAGAACGAGTTCGAGCTGAAATCGCCCGAGGAAGTGCAGTACATGGACATCGCGCCGTCGCAGATCGTCTCCGTGGCGGCATCGCTGATCCCGTTCCTCGAGCACGACGACGCCAACCGCGCGCTGATGGGCTCCAACATGCAGCGTCAGGCGGTTCCCTGCCTGCGCGCCGAGAAGCCGCTCGTCGGCACCGGCATCGAGCGCACCGCGGCGGTGGATTCCGGCACGTGCGTGATCGCGCTGCGCGGCGGCGCGGTCGACTACGTCGACGCCAACCGCATGGTGGTGCGGGTGAACGACGATGAGACGGTGCAGGGCGACGTCGGCGTCGACATCTACAAGCTGACCAAGTACACGCGCTCCAACCAGAACACCAACATCAACCAGAAGCCGATCGTGAAGCCGGGCGAGCGCATCGCGCGCGGCGACGTCATCGCCGATGGCGCCTCGACCGATCTGGGCGAGCTGGCGCTTGGCCAGAACATGCTGGTCGCTTTCATGCCGTGGAACGGCTACAACTTCGAGGACTCGATCCTGATCAGCGAGCGCGTCGTCTCCGACGACCGCTTCACCTCGATCCACATCGAAGAGCTGACGGTGGTCGCCCGCGACACCAAGCTCGGGCCGGAAGAGATCACGCGCGACATCTCGAACCTGTCGGAAGCGCAGCTTTCGCGGCTGGATGAATCCGGCATCGTGTTCATCGGCGCCGAAGTCGAGGCGGGCGATGTGCTGGTCGGCAAGGTGACGCCGAAGGGCGAGACGCAGCTCACGCCGGAAGAGAAGCTGTTGCGCGCGATCTTCGGCGAGAAGGCCTCCGACGTGAAGGACACGTCCTTGCGCGTCCCCTCCGGCATCAGCGGCACGGTGATCGACGTGCAAGTGTTCACGCGCGAAGGAATCGAGCGCGACAAGCGCAGCCAGTCGATCATCGAAGACGAGCTGAAGCACTACAAGACCGACCTTGGCGATCAGATGAGGATCGTCGAAGCCGACACGTTCGAGCGCCTCGAGCGCCTGCTGACCAACAAGGTCGCCAATGGCGGACCGAAGCGCCTCGCCAAGGGCACCAAGGTCGCCAAGAGCTACCTCGACACCATCGAGCGTTACGACTGGTTCGACATTCGCCTTGCCAATGAAGAGGCCGCGGCGCAGCTCGAGGGCCTGAAGGATTCGCTGGCGCAAAAGCGCAAGGAATTCGACGCCATGTTCGAGGCGAAGAAGAAGAAGCTCACCCAGGGTGACGAGCTGCCGCCGGGCGTACTGAAGATGGTGAAGGTCTACGTGGCGGTGAAGCGCCGCCTGCAGCCGGGCGACAAGATGGCCGGCCGGCACGGCAACAAGGGCGTCATCTCGAAGATCGTGCCGGTCGAGGACATGCCGCACATGGCCGACGGCACCACCGTGGACATCGTCCTCAATCCGCTGGGCGTGCCCTCGCGGATGAACGTCGGGCAGATCCTGGAGACGCATCTGGGCTGGGCCGCCAAGGGTCTCGGCCGCAAGATCGGCGAGCTTGCTCAGGCGCAGCATCGCAACGGCGAGCTGCGCGAGCTGTTGAACAAGATCTACAACACGAGCGGCCGCCAGGAAGACATCAGCAAGCTCTCCGACGAAAACACGCTCGAGCTGGCGCACGGTCTGAAGGACGGCGTGCCGTTCGCAACGCCAGTCTTCGATGGTGCTTCCGAAGCCGAAATTGACGGCATGCTGCAACTCGCCGGCCTGCCGACCAGCGGCCAGGTGACGCTCTTCGACGGCCGCACCGGTGAGTCGTTCGACCGGCCGGTGACCGTCGGCTACATGCACATGCTGAAGCTGCACCACCTGGTCGACGACAAGATGCACGCGCGCTCGACCGGCCCGTACTCCCTCGTCACGCAGCAGCCGCTCGGTGGCAAGGCGCAGTTCGGTGGGCAGCGCTTCGGCGAGATGGAAGTGTGGGCGCTGGAAGCCTACGGCGCGGCCTATACGCTGCAGGAAATGCTGACGGTCAAGTCCGACGACATCAACGGGCGGACCAAGGTGTACGAAAACATCGTCAAGGGCGACCACAAGATCGACGCCGGGATGCCGGAATCCTTCAACGTGCTGGTGAAGGAGATCCGGTCGCTGGGCATCGATATCGACCTGGAGAGGTACTGATGAAAGCGCTACTGGAGCTCTTCAAGCAGGTCCAGCAGAACGAGGAATTCGACGCGATCAAGATCGGCCTGGCATCGCCCGAGAAGATCCGCTCGTGGTCCTACGGCGAAGTCAAGAAGCCGGAGACGATCAACTACCGCACGTTCAAGCCCGAGCGCGACGGCCTTTTCTGCGCGCGCATCTTCGGGCCGATCAAGGACTACGAGTGCGTCTGCGGCAAGTACAAGCGCCTGAAGCACCGCGGCGTCATCTGCGAGAAGTGCGGCGTCGAGGTGACGCTGGCGAAGGTGCGGCGGGAGCGCATGGGCCACATCGAGCTCGCCAGCCCGACCGCGCACATCTGGTTCCTGAAGAGCCTGCCCAGCCGCATGGGCATGGTGCTCGACATGACGCTGCGCGACATCGAGCGCGTGCTCTATTTCGAAAGCTATGTCGTGACGGATGCCGGGCTCACCGATCTGACGGTG
>DASUMM010000177.1:0-8924 GCA_036277655.1 Burkholderiales bacterium
TCCGGTCGCGCGCACGGTGGTGGTGCCGGGCGGCACGAGCACGCTGCGCATCACCGAAGGCGGCACTGCGAGCGGCTACGTGCTCTATACGGCGGCGGCCGGCGGAGCGGTGCTGGATGCCGGCAACGCCACCGCGCATAACGTGACGATCGCCGCGCCCTACGTGATCGTGCGCGGGCTGACGCTCAAGGGCGCGCAGCAGGATGCCATCCGGCTCCTTCCGGGTGCGCGCGACGTCGTGATCGAAGACAACGACATCAGCGGCTGGGGTCGCCAGAGAAGCGGCACGCTCGGCGTCAATCTCGATTCCGGCATTCGCGCCGTCTGCAGCGATACGTCGCTGCGCCGGGTCGTCATCCAGCGCAACCGCATCCATCACCCCCGCTACGGCACCAACAGCTGGTCGAGCGGGCATCCCGAAGGGCCGCAAGGCATCACGTTCAGCCACTGCGCCGGCAACCACGTGATCCGCTACAACGAGATCACCAGCGCCGAAGGCCAGTACTTCAACGACGGCATCGGCGGTGAAGACAACTTCACCACGGTGGGATTCCCGAACCACGACACCGACGTCTACGGCAACGTCATCTCGCATGCCTGGGACGACGCGATCGAAGCCGAAGGCGCCAACCGCAACGTCCGCATCTGGGGCAACTATCTCGATCGCACGGCGGTCGGCGTGGCAACCACGCTGACCTCGATTGGCCCGGTCTACATTTTCCGCAACGTGCAGAACCGCAGCCGGCACTTCTCGCATGTGGCACCGGATTCCGACCAGCGGAACGTGTTCTCCAAGTCCGGCTCGACGAGCCTTGGCGGCGGCCGGCGCTACGTGCTGCACAACACGCTGCTGCAGGCGAGCGAGCCGGGCTCGCTCTACGGGCTTGGCGCCGGCCATGCGATCGGCGGCACCGGCTCGACGCAGCCGGTCACCAACACCGTATCGCGCAACAACATCTTCCACATCTGGAAGCCTTCGTCGACCGAGTTCTACCAGCTCGGCTCCGGCAACGATTTCGGCTACGACCTCTATAACGGCAGTCTGAACGGCGCCGTCGAACTGAACGGCATCGCCGGCCTGCCGATCTACGCAGCGGGCAATGGCTGGACGAACGAAGCGGGCGGCCAGTACGCGCTCGCGTCCGGCAGCCCCGGCTACGACGCCGGACAACGCATCGCGAACTTCAACGACGCGTTCACCGGAAATGCTCCGGACGTCGGTGCGCACGAAGCCGGCACTGCGGCGATGCGCCTTGGCACCGGAACGGCGCCCTCCCCGGCGGCGCCGACACCCGAGCCCACGCCGCCTGCAGCCGGCGCCTCGACGCCCTACTTCGGCACGCCGATCGTGATCCCGGCAACGATCGAAGCGGAGAACTTCGACAAGGGCGGCGAAGGCGTCGCCTACCACGACAACCTGAAGGGCAATGCCGGAGGCCAGTACCGCACGAGCGAAGACGTCGACATCATCGCTTCGGCGGACTCGGCGGGCGGCGGCTACGTCGTCTACAACTTCGAGACCGGCGAGTGGATGAAGTACACGATCACGGTTCCGGTCGCCGGAAATTTCAACCTTGCGCTGCGCGTTTCTTCGTCGTTCGCGACCAGCGCATTCCACGTCGAGATCGACGGTGTCGACGTCACCGGACGCATTGCGGTGCCGAGCACCGGAAGCTGGAGCGCATTCCAGTGGATCACCGCCAAAGCGGGCCTCGCGCTCAGCGCCGGAACGCACGTGCTCAAGGTCGTCGCCGACCAGCAGTACTTCAACCTGAACTCGGTGCGTCTGGCGCCATAACGAGGAGCCATCGAATGCAATTCCGCGTACGCGCAGTGAATGCAAGGCACGAAGTCGTCGCGCTCGACCTGCGGGCAGAGACCGAGAGCTTCGCCATGGATGCCGCGCGCAAGCTCGGCCTCGCCGTGCTGTCGGTGCGGCCGCTCGGCTTCGCCGGGGCGCTTCCCGCCGCACGCCGCGCCAGCTTTCCGACGCTGCTCTTCTCCGTCGAGCTGATGTCGCTGCTGGAAGCCGGGCTGAACCTGGTCGAAGCGCTGCAGACGCTCGCCGAGCAGGAAAGCGGCGGCGAGCGCCAGGTGGTGCTCGAAGGCATCCTCGCAGCGATCCGGCGCGGCGAATCGTTCTCGCAGGCGGTCGGACACTTTCCGCAGCACTTCCCGCCGCTCTACGTGGCGACGCTCAAGGCAAGCGAGCGCACCGGTGATCTGCGCGAGGCGCTTTCCCGCTACGTCGCCTACCAGGACGAGCTCGATCGCGTGCGCAAGAAAGTGGTCGCAGCGTCGATCTATCCGGTCATCCTGCTCGCCGTGGGCGGACTCGTGCTCACGTTTCTGCTCTTCTATGTAGTGCCGCGCTTCGCCCTCGCGTACGAGGGCGTCTCCGGCAACCTGCCGTTCTTCTCGGCGGCGCTGATGGCGGTCGGCCATGCGGTGCGCGAGCAGGGCTGGCTGATCGCCCTTTGTGCAGCGAGCGCGTTGGGCGCCGCGCTGTGGGCAGCCTCGCGCGTCGAGCTGCGCGCGCGTGCGTATCAATGGTTGTGGCGCACGCCGATGGTGGGCGATCGCATGCGGGTCTATCAGCTTGCGCGGCTGTATCGCACCGCCGGCATGCTGTTGCGCGCCGGAATCCCGGTGGCGCAGGCGCTCGAGATGACGCGCGGATTGTTGCCGGCGCACATGCGCCCGGCGCTCGAGCGCGCACGCACGATGATCCAGGAAGGTCAGCCGCTTTCGGCGGCCTTCGGCGCCACCGGCCTTGCGACGCCGGTCGCCTCGAGAATGATGCTCGTTGGCGAGCAGAGCGGCGAGATGGCGAGCATGCTCGGGCAGATCGCGCGCTTTCACGACGAGCAGACGGCGCGTTTCGTGGAGTGGTTCACCCGCGGGTTCGAACCGCTCCTGATGGCAGCTTTGGGCGTGGCGGTTGGGCTGATCGTAGTGCTGATGTACATGCCGGTGTTCGAGCTGGCAGGGAGCATCCGATGAACCGCCTGCCCTCCTCTCTTACCGCAATCTCCATGGAGGACGTGCAATGGGCACGTACAGAAAGTGCGCGCCGGGAACGGCGACTCGTCGAACTTCTCGAGGAGCGCGCGGAGTGCAGCCCGGCGGAGTTCGTCGCGCGACTCGCGGCGACGCTGCGGCTGCAGGCCACGACGCTCGAGGAACTGCGGCTCGCCGAGCCGGACTTCGGCGTCATTCCGTTCGCGGAGGCCTCGCGTCGCGCCTGCGTGGCGCTGCGCTCGCCAAGTGGCGCGCTCTCGGTCGTGCTCGCCGACCCCTACGACCTCGACGGACAGGACTGGATCGAGCAGCGGCTCGCTTCGCCGTTCCGCTACCGGATCGCGCACCGCCTGGACATCGGCTCGTTCCTGTCGGAGCACGCCGCGCGCCAGCGCGCACTCGATGGCGTCGCAGCGAACATGCGCGACGGCGAGCATGCGAGCGAAGAGGGCGAGGAAATCTCGTTCGAGGCGATCAGCGAAACCGATAGCACCGTGGTGCGGCTGGTCAACTCGACCATCTACGACGCGC
Source organism: Burkholderiales bacterium (assembly GCA_036277655.1). Classification (GTDB taxonomy): domain Bacteria; phylum Pseudomonadota; class Gammaproteobacteria; order Burkholderiales; family SG8-39; genus 2-02-FULL-66-14. Next base: position 3,553 of record DASUMM010000177.1, read on the forward strand.
TGAAGGGCGGCGCAAGCGACATCCACCTGGAGGCGACCGCCTCGGGCCTGGCGGTCAAGTACCGCATCGACGGGGTGCTGACTTCGCCCGAGACGCTGCCCGGGGTGGAGTTCGCCGAGCAGGTCATCTCGCGCATCAAGGTGATGTCGGATCTGGATATCGCCGAGCGGCGCGTGCCACAGGACGGCCGCTTCAAAGCGAGGAGCGCAGGCCGCGAGATCGATTTCCGCGTCTCGGTGATGCCGAGCGTCTTTGGCGAGGACGCGGTGCTGCGCGTGCTCGACAAGAAATCGCTCTCGGATGCGCTGCACGGGTTGACGCTGGATTCCCTCGGCTTCGAGGGCTCGCTCGTTCGCCGCGTGCGCAAGCTCTGCGCCGAGCCCTACGGCATGGTGCTCGTCACCGGCCCCACCGGCAGCGGCAAGACCACCACGCTCTACGCGGTGATCACCGAGGTCAACTCCGGCCACGAGAAGATCATCACCATCGAGGACCCGGTGGAGTACCAGCTCCCCGGCGTGCTGCAGATCCCGGTGAACGAAGCCAAGGGCCTCACCTTCGCGCGGGGCTTGCGCTCGATCCTGCGCCACGACCCCGATCGCATCATGGTGGGGGAGATCCGCGACCCCGAGACCGCCGAGATCGCGGTGCAATCGGCGCTCACCGGGCACCTGGTCTACACCACGGTGCACGCAAACAACGTCTACGACGTGCTCGGGCGGTTCCTGCACATGGGGATCGACACCCACAACCTCGTCTCGGCGCTGAACGCGGTGATGGCGCAGCGCCTGGTGCGCGTCAACTGCCGGGGCTGTGCGGTGGAGGTGCAGCCGGAGGCGGCGCTGCTCGAGGAGTCGCGCATCGCCCCATCGGAGCGGGGCGAATACCGGTTCATGCGCGGGCGCGGCTGCACGCATTGCCGCGGCACCGGCTACAAGGGCCGCAAGGCGATCGGCGAGCTGCTGGTGATGACCGATGAGCTGCGCGAGCTGATCGTTGCGCGCCAGCCGGTGCGCGTGTTGCGCGAGGCGGCATTGCGGGCAGGAACCCTCTCGCTGCGCCAGGCCGCGCTCGCTCTGGCCAAGGCAGGGGAATCCACACTCGAGGAGGTGAACCGTGTCACTCTTGTGGCGTGACCAGGTACGCCTGGGCGTAGGTCCCGACCGGCTGGTGGTGGCCGCCTACCGCCGCGGAGTCCATCCGCGGCTGGTGCGCAAGGACATCCTGCATGTCGAGCCGGCGGAATCGGAGAGCTGGCGTGCGAGCGTGGAAGCGATTCCACCCGCGCTCACGACTTCGGCAACACAGCGGCCGGATGTCAGCGTGGTGCTTTCGAACACGTTCGTCCGCTACGCGCTGCTGCCATGGAACCCGGCGTTGCGCACCGATGCCGAGTGGGTGGCGCTCGCGCGGCACCGCCTGCAGAGCGTGCACGCGGAAGTGCCCGGCGAGTGGGAAGTGCGCGTCACCGAAACGATGCGCGGCGGCCCGCTCGTTGCCTGCGCGGTCGAGCGCTCGCTGCTCGATGCACTGGAAGCGAAGATCGCCGAGGGACGCGCGCGTCTTCTCTCGGTGCAGCCCTACCTGATGGCCGCGTTCAACCGGCTGCGCCACAAGATCAGCAACCAGACCTGCTGGCTGGTGATCGAGGAGCCGGGATGTCTGCTCCTCGTGCTGATCCAGCGCGGCAGCTGGGTGTCGATCCGCAACCGGCGGGTCGACGAGCGCTGGCGCGAGCAGTTCCCGGAGATCCTCGAGCGCGAAAGCGCGCTGCTTGCGCTCGGCGAGCCGTGCAACGATGTGGTGGTCTATACGCCGAGCGCGTTCGAAACCGATTCGTTCGGCGGCTACCGCCTGCGCGACCTCACGCTTGCGCGCGGCACCGCGCGCGACGACCAGCCCTTTGCCATGGCCCTCGCATGAAAACTGCCCTGCTACCGCTGCAACTGGATTTTCGCGCCGCGACGCGCGCGCCGCTCTGGGCGAGCGCGCTGCTGGCGGCAATTGCGCTCGCGTTCGCCTTCGAGCTGGGTCTTTCCTACCAGAAGACGCGCGAGGCGACCGCGGAGGCCGAGCACCGCCTGGCGCGCTCGGGCAAGCGCAACGCGCCTTCGCGCGATGCCGCTGCGCTGCGTGCGTCGGCCGAGGAAATGGTCGCCGCGCGCGAAGCCTACGACCGGCTCGCCATTCCGTGGGAGAGCCTGTTCCGTGCGCTCGAATCGACCGCGACCGAGAAGGTTTCGCTCACCGCGATCGAGCCCGATGCCAAAGCCGGCAGCGTGCTCATCTCCGGCGAAGCCAACGATTTTCTTGCCGCGCTTGACTACGTCGGGCGCCTCGAGCGCTCCGGAACGCTGAAGGGCGCGCACCTCGTCAAGCACGAGCTGCGGCCGGGCGATGCCCAGCGGCCGATCGCGTTTTCCATCTCCGCCTCCTGGAAGGGGGAATCATGAAACTCACCGCACACTGGCGCCGCGTTTCCGGCACGCTCGGACCGGTCGGCCTCGCTTCGCTCGGGTTGATCGCCGGCGCGATCGCCTTCCACATCACCGTCGAGCAGCCGCTGCAGGTGCGCCGCCAGGCGCTCGAGCGGCAGCTCGCACCGCTCGAGCAGCGCTCGGCTGCCGAGAGTCCGGCGAGCGCCGACTCTGCCGCCGGCCTGGCCCGCTTCTATCAGTTCTTCGAAACCGGCAAGGACGCCCCGGCGCAGCTTGCGCAGCTCTATGCGATCGGAAGATCGGCCGGCGTCGATCTGCGCGCGGCGGAGTACCGGGTGCAGAAAGCCGGGCCGCGCCTCGTGCGTTACGAGATCGTGCTGCCGCTCACTGCCGGCTACGCGCAGATCCGCACGTTCCTGCGCAATGCGCTCGTAGAGATCCCGGTGCTGTCGCTCGATCGGATAAGCATCCGCAAGGAGCGGGCTGCGGATGGCAACGTGCAGGCCGACGTGCGGCTGACGCTGCACCTGGTGCAATCATGAGGGCGCTCTTTTCGCGTCACATCACGCCGCGCACCGCGATCGGCCTGGGACTCCTCGTGCTGGTCGTCTCTTTCATCGGCGGCCGCACGAAATCCGAAACGCACGCCCACGCAGCGCCAGCAGCGCAGCGCGTAGCGCCGGTCATGCAGGTGGCAGAAGCGCTCGATCCGGCAAGGCTCAGGCGGCAGGCAAAGAACGACGCGGTCGGCGACCTCTTTCCCGCGCCGGTCGTTGCGCAGCCGCAGAATGATTTGCCGCCGGTACAGTCGGTCGCCGCGGCGGCGCCGATCGCACCGCCGCTTCCATTCCGCTACCTCGGCAAAGCGCTCGAGGGGGGAGCGGTCACGCTATTCGTCGCGCGCGGCGAGGAGCACTACAGCGCCAGGGCGGGCGACAGGATCGGCCGCGACTACCGGGTCGAGCGCGTGACCGACAAAGCTGCGGTCTTCACGTACCTGCCGTTACGCGCGCGCCAGAGCCTCGCGCTTCCTTCCAGCGAGCCGATCGTCCTCGAATGAGGCTGCGCGGCTTCACGCTGGTCGAGATGCTGATCGCGGTGGCGATCGTCGCGCTGCTGGCGTCGATCGCGCTGCCGTTCGCCGAGTTGCAGGTGCAGCGCACGCGCGAGCGGGACCTGCGCCATGCGTTGCGCGAGATGCGCGAGGCGATCGATGCCTACAAGCGCGCCTCCGACGAGGGCCGCATCGCGCGCGCCGCCGACAAGTCGGGCTATCCGCCGACGCTCGGCGCGCTCGTCGAAGGGGTGCCGGACAAGCGCGATGCGGCCGGCGCCAAGCTGTACTTCCTGCGCCGCATCCCGCGCGACCCGTTCTTCGACGATGCGCAGGTGCCGGCCGAGGAAAGCTGGGGCCTGCGCAGCTCCGCAAGCCCGCCGGGCGACCCGCGCCCGGGGGCCGACGTCTTCGATGTCTATACACGCCATCCCGGCACCGGGATCAACGGCGTTCCCTACAGGGAATGGTGAGAAACGTGCGAACCATGGACACCCAGGCCGGATTCACGCTGATCGAGCTGATCGTCACGCTGTCGATCGTTGCGCTGCTGCTCTCGATCGTGGTGCCGCACTACGCCGGGCGCGTCTCGCGCGCCGAAGAAGCGGTGCTGCGCGAGAACCTCTTGCTGATGCGCGATGCGCTCGACAAGCACTATAGCGACGTCGGCAAGTACCCCGAGGCGCTCGGCGATCTCGTCTCGAAGCGCTACCTGCGCAGCATCCCGAGCGATCCGTTCACGCGCCGCCCCGACACGTGGCTGGTCGTCGCGCCGCCCAGCCCGCAGGGAGCGAGCGGAATCTTCGACGTGCGCAGCGGCTCGCCTGCCACGGGTTCGGACGGCCGGCCGTATGCCGAGTGGTAGCGCGCGGCGCGAGCGCGGCTTCACTTTCGTCGCGCTGCTGATCGCGGTCGCGATCATCAGCACCGGCGTCACGGGGGCCGCAGAGCTGTGGTCGCAGCAGGAGCGCCGCGAGCGCGAGCGCGAGCTGCTCTTCATCGGCGGCGAATTCCGCCGCGCGATCGAGCGCTACTACCTCGATTCGCCAGGCGTGGCGAAAAGCTATCCGCAGGAGCTCACCGACCTGGTCGAGGATCGCCGCTTCCCGACACCGCGCCGCCATCTGCGCCGCCTCTATCGCGATCCGATGACCGGCAAGGCCGAATGGGGCGTGCTGGAAGCGCCCACCGGCGGAATCATGGGCGTCAGGAGCCTTTCTGGCGCAGAAACGCTCAAGAAAGCCGGCTTCAGCCCGGAGAATCAGGCGCTCGAAGGGGCCGTCAGCTACGCTCAGTGGGAGTTCAGCTACGAGCCTGTAGCGGCGCATGATCCGGTCGGATCAGCACGACGTCGTTGAAATTCATCAGGGACGGTCGCATCATTCCGACCCATGTAGCCCGTGCTCTACGAGACAGATCGAGGTGGCCAGCCCCCTGTTACCAGCCAGCCCGGCCAAACAAAGTGCAGTCACCTCGACCGTCCTCCGGCACCGAAGGCGGCCACCCCACTGTTATCAGCCAGTTAGGCCAAACAAGGGGAGCCGCCTTTTCTTTTTTCCGTTCCTCCGCGTACCCGCTGATGTGATTCCCCGACGTGGGACGTTCGCTACCTCCTGTAGTGGAAAATAGTCCAGGCGGATCACGCCTCCCCCGTTGCAATTCATCAGGGACCGTCGCATCATGTCGACTCATGTAGAGCGCACTCTACGAGACCGTCAAGGTGGCCGACCCGCTGTTATCAGCCCAAGCCCGGCCAAACAAAGTGTAGTCACCTCGACGGTCCTTCCGGAAACCCGGAATCAGAGTGCAAGGTAGAGGCGGCCAGCCCGCTGTTATCAGCGGAACGGCCAAACAATGGGTAGCCGCCTCTTACCGGTTTT
>DASUMM010000178.1:0-3041 GCA_036277655.1 Burkholderiales bacterium
TTAGCCAAACAGCGAGCGGAATGCCTTGAAGTAGTCGGGAAACGTCTTCGCGACGCAATCGGGATCGTTGATCGTCACCGACACGCCCGCGAGCGCGACGAGGGAAAAGCACATCGCCATGCGGTGATCGTCGTAGGTGTCGATCGCCATCCCTGCCTTGGGCTCTGGCGGCGGCACGATGCGGAGCGAATCGACGCCCTCCTCTACCCTCGCGCCGAGCTTTCTCAATTCCGTCGCCATCGCGGCGATGCGATCGGTTTCCTTCACGCGCCAGCTGCCGACATTTCGAATCCGGCACGGGCCGTCGGCGAAGAGCGCGAGCACCGCGGCGGTCATCGCTGCGTCCGGGATGTGATTGAGGTCGAGGTCGAACGCCGTCAACCGCTTGCCGCCGGAGGACGCCTCGATCCAGGAATCGCCGAGCGTGATGTTGGCGCCCATCGCCTGCAGCACCTCGACGAACCGCACGTCGCCCTGGATGCTGTCGCCGCCGAGTCCCTGCACCCGCACGGGTCCGCCGGCGATCGCACCGGCCGCGAGGAAATAGGAAGCCGACGATGCATCGCCCTCGACGTCGATCGTTCCCGGGCTGCGGTACGGTCCGGCCGGCACGCGATAGTCGCCCTCTTCCGTCGTCCGCACGTCGATGCCAAAGCGCGCCATCAGCTTCACGGTAATGTCGACGTACGGACGGGAGATCAGGCTGCCCTCGATCACCACAGTGCCGCCGCCTGCAAGCGGCAACGCCATCAGAAGCGCGCTTACGAACTGCGAAGAAGTTTCGCCGCGGATCGGCAGCGGGCGCTGAATCTCGATTCGCGCAGGATGAATTGCGAGCGGCGGGAACCCTTCCGCGCCCAGATAATCGATGCGTGCGCCGGCGTTCCTCAGCGCATCGACGAGGTCGCCGATCGGCCGCTCGTGCATGCGCGGCACGCCGGAAAGCCGGTATTCGCCGTTGCAGAACGCGAGCACGGCGGTGAGCGGCCGGAAGGCGGTGCCGGCATTGCCGAGAAACAGCTCGGCGCTTCTCACTGGGAACGCGCCGCCTGCGCCATGAACCTTTTCCCTGTCGCATGCCACGCCGAGCTTGCGAAGCGCATCCATCATCACGCGCGTGTCGTCGGCGTCCAGCAAGTTGCGCATGACCGTTTCGCCCTGCGCCAGTGCGGCGAGCAGCAGCACGCGATTCGAAATGCTCTTCGATCCGGGCAACCGCACGGCGCCTTTCGCGCGGCGCGCCGGCTCGAGCGAAAGCTGCCTCACAGGCTGTAGTCGCCGCTCAGCCAGCGGTTGCGTGCGGCGCGCGCATCGGAAAACAGACGCTCGAGCGCTTCGCCGTCGCCGCGCTCGAGCATCGGCCGCAGCTCGGCAAGCTGCTTCACGTAGCGGTCGAGCTCGGCAAGCAGCGCATCGCGGTTGGCGACGCAGATGTCGCGCCACATCTCCGGATGGCTCGAGGCAATGCGCGTGAAGTCGCGAAACCCGCCGGCGGCGTAACCGAAGAGCTGCGCAGCATTCGCGTGCCTCGCCACATCGTGCACGAGCGCGAACGCAAGCACGTGCGGCAGGTGGCTCACGGCGGCGAACACCGAATCGTGTTCCTCCGGCGTCATGCGCGAAAGCCGCGCACGGCAGGCGCGCCACGCCGATTCGGCGACTGCAAGGGCTTCCTCTGCCGTCTCGGCGACCGGCGCGATGACGACGCGCTTCGCATCGAACAGGCTCGCTTCGGCCGCTGCGGCGCCGCTTCGCTCGCCGCCCGCGATCGGATGTGCCGGAACGAAGCGCGCGAAGCGATCTCCCAGCCCCATTTTGGCGGCCGCGACGACGTCGCGCTTGGTGCTGCCGGCATCGGTGACGACCGCCTTGCCCCCGAGAACCGGGCGGATGGCCTCGAACACCGGCTGCATCTGCCCGACCGGCACCGCGACCAGCACCAGGTCGGCGCCACGGGCCGCTTCTGCTGCGTCCGCGGCAATCGAGTCGATCAGGCCGCGCTCGCGTGCGAGACGAAGATTGCCCTGGTTGCGCCCTGCGCCGACCACGCTCGCGCACGCGTTCGCCCTCTTCAGCGCGAGCGCGAACGAGCCGCCGATCAGCCCGACGCCGATCACCGCGACGCGCTCGAAGCGCGTCACCTGCTCACTCGCGGAGGCTCGAGGCAAGCGCCGAAAGGAAACGCTGGTTTTCGTCCTGCGTGCCGATCGTCACCCGCAGGTGCTCGGGCAGCTCGTAGATGCCGCCCACCGGCCGCACGATCACGCCGCGACGCAGCAGCCGCTTGTAGATCTCGGCCGCGCGACCGACGCGGATGGCGAGGAAGTTTCCGTGCGACGGGATCCATTCCAGGCCGAGCGCGCGTGCCCCCTCCTCGATCTGCCGCATGCCCTGCAGGTTCTCGGCGTAGCTGCGCGCGACGAACTCCATGTCGTCGAGCGCGGCGGCGGCCGCGGCGAGCGCGATGCTGTTGACGTTGAACGGCTGGCGCACCCGGTTCATCACGTCGGCGACCGAGGGATGCGAGAGCGCGTAGCCGACGCGCAGGCCGGCGAGGCCGTAGGCCTTGGAGAAGGTGCGCGTCACCACCAGGTTCGGGTGGCGCTTGATCAGCCGGACGGTGTCGCTGCGCAGCTCGGGCGTCAGGTACTCGTTGTAGGCCTCGTCGATCACCACGATCACGCGCTCGGGCACGCGCTTGAGGAACGCCTCGACCTCGCCGTGCGGCGCGAAGGTGCCGGTGGGATTGTTGGGGTTCGCGACCCACGCGACGTAGGTCTCGTCGTCGATCGCCTTCGCCATCGCCTCGAGGTCGTGGCCGTAGTTCTTCGCGGGCACGACGATCGGGCGCGCGCCGCGCGCCTGCGTGGCGAGCGGGTAGACGGCGAACGCGTGCTGCGAGAACACCGCCGCGCGCCCCGGCCCGAGGAACGCGAGCGCGACCAGCTCGAGCACGTCGTTCGAGCCGTTGCCGAGCACGATCGAGCCCAGGTCGACGTGGTAGCGCCGCGCGAGCGCCTGCTTGAGCTCGAAGCCGTTGC
>DASUMM010000179.1:0-2253 GCA_036277655.1 Burkholderiales bacterium
CCGGGATGTTGCGCCGCTAGGCGCAGCCGGCTTGCGTCACCTCCCGGCCTGCCCGAAGATGGCGGCCGCACGAGCACGAAGCGAGATGAACCAGCCGGGCTTTCCTTCGCCAGATCTTCCGGGCACGACCGCCATGATGCAGCAGTACCTGCGCATCAAGGCCGAGCATCCGGACATCCTGCTCTTCTACCGGATGGGCGATTTCTACGAGCTCTTCTACGACGACGCGCAGAAGGCCTCGCGCCTGCTCGACATCACGTTGACCGCACGCGGCGTCTCCGCCGGCGTGCCGATCCCGATGGCGGGCGTGCCCTATCACTCCGTCGAGCAGTACCTGGCGAAGCTGGTAAAGCTCGGCGAGCCGGTCGCGATCTGCGAGCAGATCGGCGACCCGGCGACCTCCAAGGGACCGGTCGAGCGCAAGGTCACGCGTATCGTCACGCCCGGCACGCTGACCGATTCCGAATTGCTCGAAGAGCGCGCGGACAACGTGCTGCTTGCCCTGCATGCGGAGAAATCGGCGATCGGCCTCGCCTGGCTTTCGCTCGCGAGCGGCGAGATGCGCGTGGCAGAGATCGCCCCGCAGGCGCTGGCGAATGAATTGCGCCGCATCTCGCCGGCCGAAGTGCTGGCCGCCGACGGCATCGAGGCGGACGGATGCTTTGTCACGCGCGTGCCCGCCTGGCATTTCGATTTCGAGACCGGCCGCACGAAGCTCCTCGCGCAGCTGGGCGCGTCTACCCTCGCCGGCTTCGGCCTGGAGGATTTGCGGCCCGCGATCGCCGCGTGCGGCGCGCTGCTCGAATACGCGAAGAAGACGCAAGGCGCCGCCCTCGCGCATGTCAACACGGTCCGCTGCGAGCGCCCGGGCGAATACCTCCGGATGGACGCCGCGACGCGCCGCAACCTCGAGATCACCGAAACGTTGCGCGGCGAAACCGCACCGACGCTGGCGTCGCTGCTTGACGAGTGCGCGACGACGATGGGAAGCCGCCTGCTGCGCCACTGGCTGCACCATCCGCTGCGCGATCGGGCCGCGCTCGCGCAGCGTCATGAAGCGATCGAGCGCCTTGGCGAGGCAGCCGGCGACCTGAACGCCCTGCTGCGCCGATTTGCCGACGTCGAGCGGATCGTGGCGCGCATCGGCGTGGCGAGCGCGCGGCCGCGCGACCTTTCGGCGCTGCGCGACAGCCTGGCCCTGCTCCGCGAGTTGCGCGACGGCATTCCGGAGGCGCGCAATGACTTGCTCGCCCAGATCGCATCCGATCTCGAGACGCCGGCCGAGCCGCTCGATCTGCTGCGCAGCGCGATTGCACCGGAGCCCTCCACCATGGTGCGGGAAGGCGGCGTGATCGCAGACGGCCACTCCGCAGAACTGGATGAGCTGCGCGGGCTGCAGACGAACGCCGGCCAGTTCCTCGTCGCGCTCGAAGCGCGCGAGCGCGAGCGCACCGGCATCCCCAACCTGCGCGTCGCCTACAACCACGTGCACGGCTACTACATCGAGGTGACGAACGCGCACGCCGAGAAGATCCCGGTCGATTACCGGCGCCGTCAGACGCTCAAGAACGCCGAGCGCTACATCACGCCGGAGCTGAAGACTTTCGAGGACAAGGCGCTCTCGGCGCGCGACCGCGCGCTCGCACTCGAGCAGTCGCTGTACAAGGAGGTGCTCGCGGCGCTCGCCGGGCATGTGCCGCGATTGCAGCGCGTCGCGCGTGCGCTCGCGCAGCTCGACGTGCTTTGCTGCTTCTCGCGCATTGCGACCAGCCGCGGCTATTGCCGCCCGCAGTTCAGCGAGGCGATCGGCATCGAGATCGAGGGCGGCCGGCATCCGGTCGTCGAAGCGCGCATCGAGCGCTTCATCGCCAACGATTGCCGACTCTCGGCCACCCGCCAGCTGCTGCTCGTCACCGGGCCGAACATGGGCGGCAAGTCGACCTATATGCGGCAGGTCGCGCTGATCGTGCTCCTGGCGCACGCAGGGTCTTTCGTGCCGGCGAGGGCGGCGCGCCTCGGGCCGGTCGACCAGATCTTCACGCGCATCGGCGCTGCCGACGACCTTGCCGGCGGTGCGTCGACCTTCATGGTCGAGATGACCGAGAGCGCGGCGATCCTGCACAACGCAACCGCCCAGAGCCTGGTGCTGATGGACGAAGTCGGCCGCGGCACCTCGACCTTCGATGGTATGGCGCTCGCCATCGCCATTGCCCGGCACCTCGTGGAGGCGAGCCAGAGCTACACCCTGTTCGC
>DASUMM010000180.1:0-4219 GCA_036277655.1 Burkholderiales bacterium
CGCCATCGTGCCGGTCTCGGCACGCACCGGCGAAAACGTCGGGCAGCTGCTGCGGGTGTTGCGTGAGCATCTGCCCGAGAGCGCCGCCGCATATCCGGCCGAGCAACTGACCGACCGCGACGAGCGCTTCTTCGCCGCCGAGGTGCTGCGCGAGAAGCTCTTTCGCCACCTGGGGGAGGAGCTGCCCTACCGCTGCGACGTCGTGCTGGAGAGCTTCAAGGAGGAAGGCCGGCTGCGGCGCATCGAGGCAACGATCTGGGTCGAGCGGGAGAGCCAGAAGGCGATCGTGATCGGCGCGCGAGGCGCAACGCTGAAGAAGATCGCCAGCGCGGCGCGACGGGACATGGAAGAGCGCTTCGGCGGGAAAGTGGCGCTCGGTGTCTGGGTCAAGGTCAAGCGCGACTGGACCGGGGATGCGCGCGCCCTGCGTCAGCTGGGGTACGGATGAAGCGCCGCATCGATCACGAGCCGGGCTATGTGCTGCACACGTATCCCTACAAGGAAACGAGCCTGATCGTCGAAGTGTTCGCGCGGCACCACGGCAGAGCGGGATTGCTCGCGCGCGGCGCGCGCCGTCCGCGCTCGGCAATGCGCGGACTGCTGCTCTCATTTCATCCGCTGCAGCTGTCGTGGAGCGGATCGGGCGAGCTCGGCACGCTGCGCGCGGTGGAATGGAGCGGAGGCCATGCGGCGCCGGCAGGCCTCGGCCTCATGTGCGCCTTCTACCTGAACGAGCTGCTGCTGCGCCTGCTGCCGCGTGAAGACCCGCACGAGCGGCTGTTCGACGCGTACGCGGCGAGCGTCGCGCGGCTCGCCGCTGCACAGGATCACGAGGCGGTGCTGCGCTCCTTCGAGCGGCGGCTGCTGGAGGAACTCGGGTATGCTCCGATGCTCGAGCGCGATGCGGCGAGCGGAGCGTCGATTGATCCCGCGCGGCGCTACCGCTACGAAGCGGACCGCGGACCGGTTGCAGTGAACGGAGACCAGCCCGGATGGCTGGGCCAGACGCTGCTCGACATCGCGCACGACGATTACGAGCGCAGCGGCACCCGCGACGAAGCGCGACGGCTGCTGCGCGAGCTGATTGCACAGCGGCTCGGCGGGCAGCCGCTGCATACGCGCGCCATCCTGAAGGAGCTGCAGGACCTGTGATCGAGCTGGGCGTCAACGTCGACCACGTAGCCACCGTCCGGCAGGCGCGGCGTACGTACGAGCCGGACCCGGTGTGGGCCGCGATCGAAGCGCATCTGGGTGGCGCCGACGGCATCACGGTGCATCTGCGCGAGGATCGGCGTCACATCCAGGACGAAGACGTGCGCCGCCTGCGCGAGCTGACCCACATCAAGCTCAACCTCGAGATGGCGGCAACCGACGAGATGGTCGGCATCGCCTGCAGGCTGCGCCCGGAGATGGCGATGCTGGTGCCCGAGGGCCGGCATGAAATCACCACCGAAGGCGGGCTCGACATCACGGCGCAGGAGGCGCGGCTCCGTGCACAGGTGGCGAAGCTCGCCGACGCCGGCATCCGGGTCTCGGTATTCATCGATGCCGAGTTGCCGCAAGTGGAGGCCGCACATCGGATACGAGCCTCGGTGTGCGAGATCCACACCGGGCCGTATGCGCACGCATTCCACGCGGGCGGGCGCGATGCAGAGAGTCCGGCGGTCGTCAGCGAGCTGGCACGCATCGCGCGAGCGGGGGATGCAATCCGGGCGGCGGGCATGCGTTTCAACGCCGGCCATGCGCTCAACTACTTCAACGTGCAGCCCGTCGCGCGCCTTGCCGGCGTGCGCGAGCTGCATATCGGCCACTCCATCGTCAGTCGCTCGATCTATGTCGGCATGCGCGAGGCGGTGCGCGAGATGAAGCGCCTGCTCGTCGAAGCGGCACGCGCAGCGCGCAAATGATCTACGGCGTCGGGCAGGACCTGGTCGAGATTGCCCGCATCCAGCGTGCGCTGGATCGCTTCGGCGAGCGGTTTGCCAAGCGCGTGCTCTGCGAGCCGGAGCTGACTCGCTTTCGCCGCCACAAGCAGCCGGCCGCTTACGTGGCGAAGCGTTTCGCCGCAAAGGAAGCGTTTTGCAAGGCGCTCGGCACCGGGATCCATGCGCCCGCCAACTGGCACGGCGTCTGGGTGATCAACCTGCGCTCCGGAAAGCCGGAGCTCGAATTCACGCCGGCGTTGAAAGGGCTGCTGGAGCAGCGTCGGATCCGCCGCGCGCACCTGTCGCTCACCGACGAGCGCGCGTTTGCCGCAGCCACGGTGATCCTCGAATGCGACGCCTGAGATTACCGCTTGGCCCGCTCGTGCTCGATCCGGTGGGTCTCGCGCTCACCGACGACGACCGGCGGCGACTGACGCATCCCGCGGTCGGTGGCGTGATCCTGTTCGCGCACAACTATCAAAGCCCGGAACAGCTGCAGGCGCTGACTCGCGAGATTGCGGGCCTGCGCACACCGGAGCTCTTCGTCTGCGTCGACCACGAGGGCGGGCGCGTGCAGCGCTTCCGCGAAGGGTTCACCGCACTGCCGCCGATGCGGATGCTGGGAACGCTGTGGGATCGCGATCGCGAGCTTGCGCGGCGAAGCGCCCACGCAGCAGCCTATATCGCGGCTTCCGAGCTTGCGGCGCACGGCGTGGATTTCAGCTTCGCGCCGGTGCTCGACCTGGACTATGGCGGCAGCTCGGTGATCGGCGACCGCGCGCTGCACTACGACCCCAACGCCGTAGGCATGCTCGCCGCGGAGATCGTCAAAGGATTCGCCGCCGGCGGCATGCGTGCAGTCGGCAAGCATTTTCCCGGGCATGGCTTCGCCACGGCGGACTCGCACGTCGCAGTGCCGCGCGACGAGCGCGAGATCGCCACCATCATGAAGATGGACGTGGCGCCTTACTACGCGGCAATCGAGGCGGGCCTGGCAGGGATCATGCCGGCACACGTGATCTTCCCGAGAGCCGACGCGGAGCCTGCCGGCTATTCGAGGTACTGGCTGCAGGAGGTGCTGCGCACCAGGCTCGCGTTCGACGGCCTGATCTTCAGCGACGACCTCTCGATGGAAGGAGCCAGCACCGCAGGCGGCATCCCGGAGCGGGCCAAAGCGGCGCTGGAAGCAGGTTGCGACATGGTGCTGCTGTGCCAGAACCCGGAAGGTCAGGATGCGCTGCTCGAGTCCCTCGGAAGAATGACGATGGTTGCGCCGGAGCGCGCGGAAAGGATGCGGCACTCCGGTGGGCGCGATCTGAGGAAAAGTATCGCCTACCGCGAAGCGCAAACGACGCTGGCGTCGATCGCGTGAAACGAAGCGCCTAAGCGCGCTCCATGTAGCTGCCGTCGTTGGTGCTGACCTTGATTTTCTCGCCGTTGCTGATGAAGGGTGGCACCTGCACCAGGATGCCGGTGTCCATCTTCGCGGCCTTGAACATGTTCGTCGCGGTGGCGTTCTTGATTCCCGGCTCGGTGTCGACCACCGTCAGCACGACCGAAGGCGGCAACTCGACGCCGATTGGGCGCCCGTCGTAGAAATTCACCTGCACTTCGGTGTTCGGCAGCAGGTAGCCAGCCTGTCCCTCGAGAAACTCGGCAGAGAGCGACATCTGCTCATAGTTCTGCTGATCCATGAACACGTAGCTGTCGCCGTCCTGGTAGAGGTACTGCATCTGGCGCGGGTCCACGAACGCGCGCTCCACCTTGTCCTCGGTGCGGAACCGCTGGTTCGTCTTCGTGCCGGCCTCGATGTCCTTCATCTCCACCTGCATGAATGCGCCGCCGCGCCCGCCTACGTGCACGTGATAGCACTTCAGCACGCGCCAGACGCGCTTGTCCCACTCGATCAGGTTGCCGACCCTGATCTCGACTGCTGCCACTTTCGCCATAAGAGATTGATGCTGCTTGGAAAAAGGCGCGCATTGTACCGCAGTTGCGGCACAATATCCGCGTGACGGACGCATTCGATCCGAAGCAATTCGTCGCCGGATTGCCGAACCTGCCGGGCGTCTACCGGATGCTCGCCGCCGACGGCGCGCCGCTCTACGTCGGCAAGGCGAAGGACTTGAAGAAGCGCGTCGGCTCGTACTTCAGCCGGGCGTCGCAAAGCCCGCGCACCGCGATGATGGTGTCGCAGATCGGCTCGATCGAGGTGACTGCCACGCGCTCGGAGGACGAGGCGCTGCTGCTCGAGCACAACTACATCAAGAGTCTCACGCCGCGCTACAACATCA
>DASUMM010000181.1:0-2289 GCA_036277655.1 Burkholderiales bacterium
GGAACAGCTTTTCCTCCTCCAGCTGGAAGTGACGCGTGATCTCGTGCTCGAGCGCTCCCCCCATCTGCGAGAGCAGCACGCTCCAGGGCGGCTCGCTCGCCACCGGCGCATCGGCGCGCAGATTGGTGAGCGCCAGCCCGAACCGCTCGAGCAGGCCGATGACGTGAATGTGCTCCTCGTAGAGCTTGCGGCTGACCAGGCGCTGGAACTCCATCGTTCCCTCCGTTCAGGGTTGCTTCGGGCGCAGGTCGCGCACGCGCACGGCCTTTCCCTGCGAGCGCGGAATCTCGCCAGGCTTCCGGACGATGACGTCCGCGCTGATGCCGATCATCGACTTGATGTGATGACGCGCCGTGGCGGCGAGCCGCTCGTAGGCGTTGCCGGTGAATGCGACGCTCTGCGCCGCCTCGATCTCGACGGTGACTTCATCCAGGCTGCCCTTGCGCTCCAACACCAGCTGGTAATGCGGCTCGATGTCCGGCAGCCCTACCAGCACCGCCTCGATCTGCGACGGATAGACGTTCACCCCGCGCACGATCAGCATGTCGTCGTTGCGGCCGGTGATGCGCTGGATGCGCCGGTGCGTGCGCCCGCATGCGCAGCGCTCGCTCGTCATGCGCGTGATGTCGCGCGTGCGATAGCGCAGCATCGGCAGCGCTTCCTTGGTGAGCGTGGTGATGACGAGCTCTCCCGGCTGCCCCTCGTCGACCGGCTTGCCGGTATCCGGATTGATCACTTCGAACAGGAAGTGATCTTCCCAGCCGTGCAGCCCGGCCTGCGCCTCCGTGCATTCGCATGCGACCCCCGGCCCGAGGATTTCCGAGAGGCCGTAGACGTCGACGGCCTTCAGGCCAAGGCGCGTCTGGATCTGGTTGCGCATCGCCTCGCTCCACGGCTCTGCGCCGAACACGCCGATCCGCAGCTTCGACTTGCGCAGGTCGACCCCCTGCTTCTCGGCGACTTCCGCGATCGCCAGCGCATAGGAGGGCGTGGAGCACAGCACGCGCGCGCCGAAATCCTGGATCAGCACGATCTGGCGCTCGGTCGCGCCGCCCGACATCGGCACCACGGTGGCGCCCAGGCGCTCGGCGCCGTAATGCGCACCGAGGCCGCCAGTGAACAGGCCGTAGCCATAGGCGTTATGCACGACGTCGCCCGGCCGTGCGCCTGCGCATGCGAGCGAGCGCGCCATCAGGCCGGACCACGTAGCCAGATCTTTCGCCGTGTACCCGACCACCGTCGGCTTGCCGGTGGTGCCGCTGGATGCGTGCAGCCGGGCGAGCTTGCGCCGGGCCCGGGCGAACATGCCGAACGGATAGCAGTCGCGCAGGTCGCCTTTCACCGTGTAGGGCAGCTGCGGCACATCGTCGAGCGAGCGGATGTCGCCAGGCTCGATGCCGAGGCTGCGCATGCGCTTGCGGTGTAGTGGCACGTTCTCGTAGGCGTTTTTCAGCGTCTGCCGCAGCCGCTTGAGCTGCAGCGCTGCGAGCTTGCCGCGCGGCATCGTTTCCGCGCCCGGTTCGAATCGGTAAGCCATCGGCATCTCCTAGCGCGCGCCTCGCACCGGCAGGTGCGGCAGCGCAAAGCCCTGGTTGAATGCGGCGCGCGTCACCAGCGTGAACTTGAGCCACCAGCCGGTGCCGACGACGGCAACGGCGACGAGCGGCGCCGCGGAATCCAGCACGCTGAGCACGAGCGGCAGGGCGGTGCCGAGCAGGAGCAAC
This sequence comes from Burkholderiales bacterium, assembly GCA_036277655.1. Taxonomy (GTDB): domain Bacteria; phylum Pseudomonadota; class Gammaproteobacteria; order Burkholderiales; family SG8-39; genus 2-02-FULL-66-14. Next base: position 1,725 of record DASUMM010000181.1, read on the forward strand.
GTCCTCCCGGGCCGGCGCAATGCCGCGGCGCTGCGCGGCTCGCGCAAGGCCCGCCGGAACCAGTCCCAGGCGATGCCGCGAGCGATGAGCGCGAGCACGAGCAACGACCAGATCAAAGGCCCGCGCTCGAAGAGCAATGCGCTCGCGGCGCCTTCGGCGAACGCGCTCGAAAGGACGAGCGGCACGATCTCGGGCGCGCGCCAAGCCGGGATTCCTTTCGCTTCGCGCAGGATGCGCGCCTGGCAATAGACGAAAGCGAGCGCCGCGAGCGCGCTCGCTGCGAGCAGCCACGGCTCTTCTGTCCAGAGGGAAGCCGCACCGAGCGCCAGCACCGCGAGCGCAGCGAGCGATTCACGGCTCATCCAGGACGTGCGTGGATTGAAGAACACGTGGATCGCGCGCAGCTTGCGGCCGATCTCGAGCCAGACCGCGGTGAGGCCGGCAGCGATGAGGACGAGCCCGAGGGCGATCGCCACGCGCGAGGGTGCGGCCAGCGCGGACACTGCCACCAGCCCGGCGCCGGTACCGCCGAGCATGAAATTGGCCGCCGCGCGCAAGTCCCAAT
>DASUMM010000182.1:0-2220 GCA_036277655.1 Burkholderiales bacterium
ACGAGCGCGGCTGGGACCACATCGGCGTGCCGATCCAGTTCGCGAACGAGCCGGGACGTCCGCGATTCAACGCGCCGGCGCACGGCGAGCACTCGGCGCAGATCTTGCGTGACCTCGGGTACGCAGAAAGCGAGATCGAGCGGTTGCGAAAGAACGGCGTGGTCAGGAGCGCAACGGCAACAAAAGGGGCCTCGAGGTGACCGTCCACGTTCTGAACCAGCTGGCAGCGCTCGTCGAGCAGGAACGCGAGGCTCTACTCTTGCGCTGGCGGCAGCAGGTGCGGGAACTCCCCTCCGCACGATCGCTGGACGTCCCGACGCTCAACGATCACATTCCCGGGCTGCTCGACGAACTGAAGGCGGCCCTCCGATCGAGGTCTGACGAGACGATTCCCGAGGCCCTCGCCGAAAGCAGCCCCATGGCTCATGGCCTGCAGCGCCTGCAGGACGCATTTGACATCGAAGAGGTGGTGGCGGAATACAACATCCTCCGCGCCTGCATCCACGACCTTGCCGACGCCGGCGGCTTGAGCCTGCAAGGGAAGCCTTTTCACATCCTCAACCGGGTGTTCGACCATGCCATCGGCCTCGCCCTGCAGGCGTATGCCACCCAGCGTGCGCTGGAGGTACAGCAGCGCCGGGAAGAGTATCTCGCCTTCGTGGCCCACGACCTGCGAACGCCGCTGACGGCCATTTCCTTTGCTGGAAGCGTGCTCGAGGTGACGCTTCGGCAGCAAAGCGCGAGCGCGGAAACGGCGCGGATGCTGAGAACCTTGCATCGCAGCGTGCGGCAGCTCGAAGGCCTGGTCGGCAAGATCCTCGAGGAGAACGCGAACCTGCAAACGGAGGCCGGGATCAAGCTGGAGCGCCGCGAGTTCGACTTGTGGCCGCTGGTGGAGGCCCTCATCCACGACATCCATCCCGTGGCAGGGACCGCCAGTACGCAGCTGACCAACCAGGTGCCCGACGACCTGGTCGTCTATGCAGACGCAAGTCTGTTGAAACGGGTCTTCCAGAACCTGATCGGCAACGCGATCCGATATACGCCGCGCGGACAGGTTCGCATCGGAGCGCGCGAGTCCGGCGCGGAAGGTACCGTCGAGTGCTGGGTCAGCGACAGCGGGGCGGGCATCCCCAGCGAGGAGCTCGCAAAGGTCTTCGACAAGGGAGAAACCGACCCGGAGCACGCGGGTGGCGCGGGGCTCGGTCTCGCCATCGTGAAGACCTTCATCGAGGCTCACGGCGGGACGGTGAGCGTCGAGAGCGAGGAACAGGTCGGCTCGACTTTCCGCTTTTCCCTCCCCACCAGGGCGATTGTGAGCGCCCGAACCAATCGCTGAAGGATCTTTTTCTGCCATGCCCTCCTTCGACATCGTGTCCGACGTCAACCGTCAGGAAGTGAAGAACGCAGTCGAGCAGGCGAACAAGGAAGTCGCCAACCGCTACGACTTCAAGGGCTCGGATGCGCGCATCGAGCAGGACGACCTCGCGCTCACCGTGTTCGCCGACGACGAATTCAAGCTCGGACAGGTGATGGACGTGCTGCGCCAGCGCCTGGCGAAGCGCAACGTCGATGCGCGGGCCTTGGACGTCGGCGCGGTGGCGAAGATCTCGGGCGACAAGGTGAAGCGGCCGGTCACGGTGAAGGTCGGCATCCCGACCGAGAAGGCGAAAACGGTGCAGAAGCTGCTGAAGGAAGCGAAGCTCAAGGTGCAGGCTTCGATTCAGGGCGAGTCGGTGCGCGTCAGCGGGGCCAAGAAGGACGATCTCCAGGCGGCGATGCAGCTCGTGCGCAAGTCGGTGACCGACCTGCCGTTGCAGTTCATCAATTTCCGCGATTGAGAGGGGATCTATGGCCGAAGCGATGTACTGGAAGGAGATCACCGTGCACTGGGGCGAATCCGATCCGTTCGGCCTGGTGTACTACCCGCGGATCGTCGCCTGGTTCAACGAGACCGAGCACGAGTTCTTCCGCACGATCGGTTTTCCGATCGACCAGATGATCCGCGAAGACCGCACGACGTTCGTGATGGGCGAGATCCATTTCCGCTTCATCGGCCCGGCGGCGTACGGCGATCGCATCGCCACCTCGATCACGCTTGCCAAGATCGGCGAGCGCACCCTGCACTGGACCTGCAAGGCGAGGAACGCCGTCACCGGCGCTCCGGTCACCGAGGGCAAGGCAACGCGCGTCTACGCCCGCATCAACGAGGACGGCACG
>DASUMM010000183.1:0-2301 GCA_036277655.1 Burkholderiales bacterium
GCCGTCTTGCCGTCCTTGCGGAACAGGATCTTCGCCTCCCGCGAGCTCGAAAGGTCGCCGTGCCGAAAGACGCCCGCAGTCATTTTGTTGGCGTCCAGCTCGAACGCCGCTGCGACCGGGACGAAGATCGCCGCAGAGCCGGCAGCGGCGAGCGCGAACGTGCGCCGGAGCGTGGCGTATCGATAAAGCAGAACCAGGCCGGCCGCGGCATCGACCAGCGCGCCGGCGATCAGCGTTCCCTTCAAGCCGAGCAGCGGCAGCCCGATGTGCACGGCGAGCAGCACGCCAGCGATCGCGCCGACCGTGTTCGCCGCATACACCTTGCCGATCGCCGACTCGCCGGCGCCGCCCCGCAGCAGCGCCCCGGTGATCAGCGGCAGCGTCATCCCGGCGCAGAACGTCGCCGGCAGCATCAGCAGCGCCGAGATCGCCTGGCCCGACAGATTGAAGAACAGGTATCCCGCCTCGGTCCGCGACAGGCCCTTCATCAGCCACTCCATCAGGCCGAAGGTGGCGTCGTACGCGGGCAGCGTGCAAAGCGCCGCCAGCGCCATCACGATCTGCACCCAGCCCAGCAATCGACCGGGGCTCGCCACCGTATCGACATGGCGCCGCACCGCGAAGCCGCCGAGCGCAAGCCCGAGGATGAACACCGAGAGCATCAGCTCGAACGAGTGCGTGGAGGCGCCGAGCACCAGCGACAGCATGCGGATCCAGCTGATTTCGTAGACGAACGAGGCAAGACCAGTGAGCATCGCCACCGCATAGAGCAGGCCCGCGCCGGAGGCGCGCCCGCTCGCTTGCGGTGCGATCGCCGGGTGGCGAATCGGACGCGCGAGCAGCCATACCACCGCCGCGAGCACGAGATTGATCGCGGCCGCGGTGCGCAGCGTGCCGGGGAGCCCGACCCACTCGATCAGTACAAATCCGCTCGCGAGGACACCCACCGCGGCGCCGAGGCTGTTCGTGAAATAGAGCATGCCGATCGATTCGCCCGAGGAGGACGGTTGGGCGCGCACCAGTCCTGCGCTCATCAGCGGGAACGTCATCCCGAGCAGGATCGACTGCGGCAGGATCAAAAGGCACGAGACGGAAAGCTTCGCCGCGAGCGCGAGCGATTCGGATCCCAGCGCCGGCAGCAACGTGGCGTACGACCAGTCGGTGATTGCGACGAACCCTTCGTGGAAGCCGAGCGCGAGAATTCCGATCACCGCTTCGACGAGCGCATAGCCGGCAAGCGGGTTGCGCACGCGGGCCGACATGCGGCCGAGCAGCGCGCTGCCGCACGCCATGCCGCCCATGAAGACGATCAGCACCAGCGACTGCGCGTAGGCGGCGTGCCCGAGGAAAAGCTTCAGGTAATGCGTCCAGATCGATTCGTAGATCAGGCCGGCGAAACCGGACGCGGTGAAGAGCGCGTAGAACGCGACGCGCGGCGCAACGGGCATCATGGGCCGGCGCTTTATAGCACGCCGGTTTCGGCGTTATGCGTCGCGTTCCAGCCAGTTCGCGTACGCGCCGAGCCACACGCGCACGCCGGAGGCATCCGCGATGCGACATTGCGCCACGCTCGGCTCGCTGCCGACCTTGATCGTGTGCCCGCCGAGCTTGCGCACGAGCGTGAAGCCATGCTCGTCGGTGTCGTCATCGCCGATGAACACCGCAGTGCGATCGGCGAACGGCGGCTCGTGCAGGAAGGCGGCGATCGCGCCGCCCTTGTTCTTGCCGTGCGGCACCAGTTCGCGCACCATTTTTCCGGTCTGCAGCGTCCACTCGCCGCGGCTGCGCCGTGCAATCGCTCCGAGCGTCGATTCGACCAGGCTCTGCAGCTGCGGCGCACGGCGGTAATGCATCGCCAGCGTCGCCCCTTTGTCCTCGAAAAGAAGGTCGGGGTGCTGCGCGGCGAGCGACACGAGCGCCTCGCGCGCGAACCCGTCGGCGCGCGAGCGCTCGAGTTCGACGATCCCGTTCGCATGGCGACGCTCGGCGCCGTGCTGGCCGGCGGCGGCGAGGCAAAGCGGCGCGAAGAGCCGATCGAGGTCGCGGATCGTGCGGCCGCTGATCAGCGCAACCGCCCCGCCGCTCAGTATCTGCAGCCGGCCGAGCGCTTCGATCAGCCCCGGCTCGACCTGCACGCTGCGCGGATGCTCCGCCAGATCGAGCAGCGTGCCGTCGACATCGAGGAAAAGTGCCCAGTCTTTCGCGAAAGCGGGCAGATCCGCGCCTGGCGCCGCCGCTTCGGCGTGCACCCGGTGCACGTTCTCGCCGCCGCGGCGGCTCATCGGCCTCCGCTCGAGCGCA
>DASUMM010000184.1:0-5156 GCA_036277655.1 Burkholderiales bacterium
CTCCGGTTGCTGTCTTTCGCAGTTCTGGCGGATCGTCCACGTTGTATGCCTTCAGCAGGTCGCGCGCGGAGCCGGCCTCGGGAAGGATGTACACGACGCCGACGAGCGACCGGAATGCCGGGGCGACCACCTTTTCGTAGAACTCTTTCGGCACGTTGATGCATCCCGCAGAGATGCGGTTGTCGGACACTTTCTGCGTCTTCAGGCGCTGCAGGCGGCGCTCCTCGGGCTTCGTCGTGAGCACCCGGTGCAGCGAAAGTCCGGTGTCGTAGTCGACCCACAGCACGTCTTCGCCGCGCGCGCTGCGACCCAGTTGCGCCCAGAACCGCCCCGCGGGAGTGATTTTGTCTTGGGCTCGCAGTTCGCTTGACTCGCGCTCGCCGCCACCCGCCGCCACCATGCGGTCGCCAATCGCCAGACCCAGCAACGCCGGTGCGGCTCCAAGCAGACGCCCGGCACGATCGAAAGCGAACACTTTTGCGTGCGGCTTGTCGACGATGATGAAAGGCCGGTCGCGGTGGTCATTGGAGTCGACGACCCAGTCCGCAATGCTGCGGACTTCCCGCGAGGCTTCCTCGGATGCCAGATGCGCCCGCTTGGCAGTCGATGCTGCAGCGGGAGCGGATGCGGTTCGTTCCTCGGCCGACGCGGCGGCTTCCTCGTCCGCCGCAAACGCGGCCGATCCAAACAGCGCAGCCGCCAGAAAAGCTGCGGCCGCGCAGCTTGAGTTGCGTGCGCGGCCGCCGAACGTCATACCGCCGTACGAGCTTGCGCCTTACCCGCGGTCTTTGCGCACCGGACGCTCGACCGGTTGAGGCGCCGGAGCGGGCTGAATGACTTGCGGTGCCGGTGCCGGCGCAGGAGCAGCCTGCGACAACAGCGTCATCTTGATGAAGCCGTGACCACCGGCGTAACCCGGTTCACATGGACCTTCCCGGGTTGTGCCGTTCGGCCCATCGATTCCCGGCTCACTGTGACTCGCGACCGCGATCGGCCCAGGAGCAGGCACGCGTCGCCCGCTGGCGACGTCGAACGTCATGTTCGCTCCGGCATACATATGGGCATTCGGAAAGCCGGCGATCGTCTTGCCGCTATAGGCTTCGGCGATCCCGGTCGGATGGCCATCCTCGCCACGGCCACCCGGCAGCGGCTCGATGGCTCCGGCGCGCCGGTCCTGCGGACACGAAGCACCGCCTCGTCCGCCAGAACCGATCGTCAACCGATAGACGCCAGGCGTGAGGTTCATTACGGTCTTGTACGGCGTTGCGCCGGCGCCGCCTTGGCCGCCGCCCGCGCGCGCATCCACTGCGCCGCCGCCGCCGCCACCGCCACCACCGCCGCCGCTCAGCTCGATCTCATACGAGCCTTCGACGAACTTCGCATCCGGCCCGCTTGCCATCGCCGTCGCGGCGGGATGCACGGTCAGGAAGCATTGCTGGTTCACCGCGCCGGGGGTCGGATTGGTGATCGTAAAGATGCCGCGCGCCTGGTCGAAATTCGATTGCATGCACATCGGCGAATCCTGCTGCGCCAATGCCGTCCCGCTCGCGCAGGTTGCGAAGGCGAGAGCCAGCTTGACTGTTTTCATCGCGTATCTCCTTCCTATATGTCGGGGCTTGAACGATTGCGCAGGAGGAGGGAGCAATGTGCGTACCAGAGGAATGCTTTCTGCAGCGATTCAACGCTTTGCGGATTTGCGAGCAGGACGCGAGAGAAAAATTTTCAATCCCGCGCGCAAAGGTGCGTCGCGGCGGAACGCCGTCGCGAGGTCGTTCGGCTATGAAGCGTCGGCGCGGGCTAGGCGAATAACGAATCGAGCTGAAGCGGCGCCGACTCGAAACGCGCGACTTCAGTTTCCAGCCACAGCATCTCGATCGAGTTCCATGGCGGAGGCTCGGGGAGCGGCGATGCTTCCTGGATCCGCGGCTCGATCGTGCTGCACGCGCCAAGCACCAGCGTTGCCGCGACCGCGGCGAGGCTCGCCCGAGCCGAAACCGTCATGTCCCCTCTCCCTCGTAACGGCCGAACGACGAGCTGTCATTGCGGCGCTACGATTATCCCGGCAGCGTGGCGAAACCTCAAGCAGGATTTTCGGTGGGCAGGCTCTGTAGTCGCGCGCAGAGCTCGTGCAACCGGCGGCGCTCTGCGGCGTCCAGCCCCAGCGGGTCGAAGCGGTAGCGCTCGTGCAGCCGCAGGGCCTCGTCAAGTTGCTCGCGAAAAGGCGCATCTAGCCCGCGGCTTGCGCGAGCAAGCCAGCGCGAAAGCGGCGTTGCTGTGTCGCGCGGCTGGCTTGCGCGCAGCGCGAGCGCGCGCTCGACGGCATAGAACTCGGAATCGGCGCCGGGCCATGTCTTCGCTGGCGTGCCGGACGGCCGTTGCGCCGCGCGGCGTCCGCGCAGCAGCCGCCAGGCAAGCGCAACGATGAGGACTGCCAGCACGACATACCACGCATCGCTCGCTTCCATTTCGCCGCGCTGCGACCAGCGGTAGCCAGCCCAGCGCAACAGGTCCATCATCTTCTCCCAGGCGGGCGCAAGCGCATCCTGCTCGTCGGCGAACCACGAGGGTGGCGTCGTATCGAGGTCGATCCAGCGCGCACCGTCCCAGACGCGGCTCCACGCGTGCGCGTGGCGTGCGCGAACGAGGAATGCATCCTCGAGAGGGCTGTACTCCATCACGGCGAAACCGGTTGCGTAGCGGGCCGGGATGCCGGCCGAGCGCAGCAGGAGCGTCGTCGCGGCGGCGAAATATTCGCAGTGCCCGGAGCGCGCGTTGCGCAGAAAATCGGCGAGCGGCGTCGACTCCGGCGGAACCGCCTTCTCGCGCCAGGTCGAATACGTAAAGGCGGAGAAGTACTCACGGACCCGCGCGATCGCCTGCGCTGCCGGCAGGTCGGTCAGGCCGAGCTCGCGGGAAAGCGCGGCAAACGTCTCGCGTTCCCCTGTCGGCACCGCAAGATCGTCGCGGGCCGGCTCGGCGGCGGTATCGGCGAGCGACGCAGCGCCGGCTTCATACTGGATCCAGTCGCCGGCAAGCTCGGCGTGCACCGTCCCGAGCGCGTTGCGCTTCAGCGAGATGGCGCCAAGACCGGTGATGCGCGTGGTCGAGCTCGGCAGCGCGAGCAGGATGCGCCCGCGCTCGACGCGGGAAGCGATCCTTGTCGCCCACTCGGGCGCCGTGGGCGCAAGGCTCCAGGTGAGGCCGCCGGGTTCGGCAGCAACCGCATGCATCGGGGCGCTGCGAGCGAGCCAGCTCGTGCCGACGTAGGTGTTGTAGCTGGCGCGATGCAGGAGCCGCACCCGGCTGGCCTCGGCGAGCGGCGTGTACACGCGGGCGACGACGGTATCCAGCATCTTCAGCCGGCCGAGCGTGCCGATGTCGGTGCTTGCGCGATCGGCGTCGCCTTCGAATCCGCGCAGATACCAGTCGGCAATCCAGTTCTCCAGGCGCGACTGCGCATGCACTAGCGAAAGGTGACCGCCATACCCGATCAAGACGCTCGCCACGAACGCCAGCCCCCATGCCGAGCGGCGCGCATGCTGCGGTCGGGTGGCGTACAACGCCCACCCGGCGGCCGCAACGATGCCGGCGTAGTAACCGGGCCCGCGCGCATTGGCGACCCCGGCCGCGATCAGCACCAGCGCGAGGTAGACGCCGCTCGTGTCGACCTGCGGGTCGCGCACCGCGGGATTTTCGCGTTTGAGCTTCCGCATGTAGCGAAACAGAGCCGAGAGCGGCACTCGCCCGCTGTCGGAGAGCATCTGGCCGATCAGGATCGGTGCAAGCGCTGCCGGAAGCCATTGGAACGCGAGCAGGATGCCCGCCGCGATGCCGCGGTTCACTGCAAGCAGCACCGTCAAGCCGACGAATACCACGGTGCAAAGATCGGCAATCCAGGAATGCTCGGTGGCCCCGAGATCGAAGCGCACCGGCACATGCCGCATCGACTCCAGCAACAGCGCCAGGAGGAGCGCCGCAATCCAGTTGCTGGTCTGCCAGCCCCAGAAAAGAACGCTTGTGCCAAGCAGCAGGTTGGGCACCGCAATCATTGCAGCGATGCCAGTCCCTGTTGAATTTCGCCCGGTCGCAGCACGAGCACGCCCGGAACCTCGATCGGCTGCGTGGATTCGGTGACGAGCAGCGCACGCACGTCGAGGCCGCTTGCGCGCGCCTCGGCGATGAACCGTCGGCGCGGCTCATCCCATGCAAGCAGGACGGCGATGATGCTGGAGATCGTCGTGCGCCGGCTGAGCACCGTACGCGCGAGTTCGGCAAAGCGCGAGGGCGCCGAAGCGTTCACTCCGGCCAGTACTTCTAGCATCTGCTCGGCCTGCGAGAGGCCGCGTCCGGCGGTAAACGTCTTCACGTCGCCGCCGACGAAGAGCAGGTCAAGGAGGCATTCCTGCGAGTCGATCGTATGCACGAACGAGGCGGCCACCGCGACTGCTTCCTCGAACGCAGCATCCTCGCCGCCCGCCGAACCGGTGTCGAGCACCAGCGCATGGCGCTCGAAAAATTCGTCCTGATATTCCTTCACGATCGGCTTGCCGGTGCGGGCGAAGCTCTTCCAGTGCAGGTGCTGCAGCGGGTCGCCCGGCCGGTAGTCGCGCAGCGAGAGAAATTCCTGCGAATCGCCGATCGCGGCCGAGAGCGAAACGCCGCCCTGCTGGAATTTGCGCGCACCGGGGAGGGCGATCTGCGGAATCCGGTAGCGCCTGGGGAGTGCGACGACGCGCGCTTGCAGCGGCACGCGCGCGAGCCCTTTCACCATGCCGAGGGGATCGACATGGGCGAGGTCGAGGCCGGCAAGCTCGATGCGGCCGCGCCGTCGCGGCTGGAACGAAAGCCGCACGGTGCTTGACTCTCCGGGGGCGAGCGGCGGCAGCGCGGCGTGCGTTGCGTGTTGCGGGATGCGCCGCTCAATGAGCCAGCGCCAGCGGAAGTACCCCGCCTCGCGGTCGAACCAGTTGCGGCGCTGCTCGCCCGGCTCGCGCGCTGCGCGCCACTCGTCGTAGCTGGGACGCGGATCGCAGAAGCGCTCGGCGATCGATGCGCCCGAAAGCGGCTTTGCGCCCCGGTTCGTCACGGTTACGCGATAGACAAATTCCTCGCCCGCCGTGGCGTAGCGGGGCAGCTCGCGCCTTGCGTCCACGCGT
>DASUMM010000185.1:0-2282 GCA_036277655.1 Burkholderiales bacterium
CCGGCCGCGACGCCGATCGCGAGCAGCAAGGCGCCGGCGGTCAGCAGCATCGCGCGCACCGGGTACTGCGTGCGGCCGGCGACGGCGCGACCGAGCGTCGTTCGCAGCGGCTCCCCGGCGCTCCGCGCAACGAGCGCAATCACCACCAGCGCGCCGAGCACCCATGCGAGCATGCCGGCGGCGAACCCGGCCAGCGTTCGCCGTGTCACATCCCCCGCCCACTGCTCTTGCGGCTTCGTAAGGTGCGCGCCGCCGAACTTCAGGCGCGGATAGTCGCGCACCATCCGCCCGTCGCGCTCGAAGGTTTCCTTGCGAAAACCGACCCATGCAAGCGGGCTCGAGTAAGTGCGCTCCTGCGCGGCCGCAAGCGGCGCGAGAACTCCGTCGAGCAGTGACCGTGTCTCGCCCGACCAGACGCGAGCGCCGGTCGGCGACGTTGCCGAAGGCCGGTAGTGGACCGAATCGGCGAGCGCGATCAGCACGAAGAAGCCGAGAATCACGGCAGAGACCCCCGCTGCCGGCCGCTGCAGGGCCAGACGCCAGTTCGAGCGCAATTGCGGAGAGCGCAGCGCAAAGCGCACGTAGAAGATGCCGGCGATCACGAGCGCAAACAGAAACACGTCGGTGAGCAGGAAGACCGGCTTCATCGCCCGCTCATTGCAGCCGGATCCGCGGATCGGCCCAGCTGTAGCTCAAGTCGGTCAGGATCAGGCCGACGATGTAGAGCACCGAGCCGATGAACACCATTGCACGCACGATGGCGAAGTCCTGCGCGCCGATCGCCTCGATCAGGTAGTTGCCGAGCCCCGGGATCGAGAAGAACGACTCCGTGATCAGGCTCCCCATAAAAAGGAGCGGGATGAACGCGACCGAGTTCGAAAGGATCGGGATCAGCGCGTTGCGCAGCACATGGCGGAAGAGGACGCGCGGCTCCGAGAGTCCTTTCGAGCGTGCGGTGCGCACGTAGTCCTTGCCGATCTCCTCCAGGAACACCGTGCGGTAGAAGCGCGCCTCCGGGCCGAGGCGAGCGATGATGCTCACGCCCACCGGCAGGATCAGGAAGCGCAGGATGTCGCTTCCGGCCTGGAAACCCGAGATCGGCACGAGTTGCAGCAGCCGCGCGAACACGTACTGTCCGGCGACGATGAAGAAGAGCGCCGAGATGGACATCATCACCACGAGCACCATCACGCCCCAGAAATCGAGATAGGTGCCGCGGAAGAAGGCGAGGCCGAGCGCCACCGTGATCGACAGGCCCAGGCCCACGATGAACACCGGAAGCGCAAGGGCGAGGCTCGGCCCGGCACGGCGGGCGATTTCCGCTGAGATGTTGCGGCCGCTGTCGGCGCGCCCGAAATCGAATGCGAACATGCGCAGGGAACTGTCGAAGAACACCGTGTCGGTGAGCTTCTTCGCCCCGGCCGCACGGTCGTTATAGAAGAGCGGACGGTCGTAGCCGCGCTCGGCCTTCCATTTCTCGATCGCCTCGGCGGTGACGCGCCTGCCGCCGAGTTGCAGCCGCGCCATGTCGTCGGGGGAATTGACCTGGAAGAAGAGCACGAACGTCACCAGGTTGATGCCGATCAGGATCGCCAGCCCATAGGCGATGCGACGCACCAGGTACGCGAACATCGGCGATTCCCTAGTCGGCGCCCGGCGCAGCGCGCGCCAGCGCTTGCGTCGCTGTGGCGTTCTGCCGTCGCTGCCAGGCGCGCCACGCCGGCCAGACCAGCGCGATGAGCACCGCGAGGAACGCGAGCAGCGGCCAGGGGTTCGGCCGGTTCCACGCCTGCACCAACTTTACGCGCAGCGCCGGATCGATGCGCAAATACTGCAACTGGTCGCGAATCATGTTCGACGGCTTGCCGTTGTAAACCCACTGGTGGTAGGCGCCGGAATATTCGTCCGTCCAGCCGAAGAGCCACACGCCGTCCTGCTGGACCATCTCGACCATGCGCTTGAGGATGTCGCGACGCTCCGGCGTGTCGTCCAGGTCTTTCATGCGCTCGAAGAGCTTGTCGAACTCCGGATTGACGTAGTTGGCGGCGTTCTCGCCATCGGTCTTCGCCTTGGCGTTCGGGCCGTAAAGCATGAAAAGGAAGTTCTCCGGATCCGGGTAGTCGGCGAGCCAGCCCCAGAAGAAGAACTGCGCGGTGCCCTTCCTCATCTTGTCCTGGAAGCGGTTGTAGTCGCTGTCCCGCACTTCCAGCTGCAGGTTGAGCTTCGCGAACTGCTTGACGACCCAGTCGACGCGCGCCTTGTAGCCCGGGCCGACGCCCTGT
>DASUMM010000186.1:0-9323 GCA_036277655.1 Burkholderiales bacterium
CGCTCCTCTGCCGACTGGTTCTCGATCTTGCGGACGAGGTTCCCGTGCTTGTCGATTTCCTCGACCGCCTGCCCGATGCATTGGTTCGGGATGGTCTGGCCGTAGTATTTCTTGCCGTCCTTGCCGGTGCAGCGGAAGGTATTCTGGGCGGCCGCCTGCCACGGCGCGAGCAGCATGGCGCACGCGGCGAGCAACGCAGACATGGTTCGAAGCATTCGCTTGCCTTTCCCTCTCTCGGCAGTCCGACGCATTGTAACGCCCGGGGAACACACGCGCTGGTGCGCGGAACTGCCTGCTAGAATTCGCGCGAATTTTCCCCCGCTATGCACACCGCCGACCGCGTCTTCATCGCCCAGACCACTGCCCGCATGCTGCTCGAGGTGAAGGCGGTGCTGTTTTCCGATGAAAAGCCGTTCATCTTCACTTCCGGCTGGGCGAGCCCGGTGTACATCGATTGCCGCAAGCTGATCTTTTACCCGCGCATCCGCAACCAGCTGGTCGAGTTCGCTGCAGCAACCTTGTCGCGCGACGCCGGCTTCGAGCAGTTCGACGTGGTCGCCGGCGGCGAGACCGCCGGCATCCCGTATGCCGCCTGGATCGCCGACCGGTTCGGCCTGCCGATGCAATACGTGCGCAAGAAGCCGAAGGGCTTCGGGCGCAACGCACAGATCGAGGGCGACCTCCGCGAGGGCGCGCGTACGTTGCTGGTGGAAGACCTGACGACCGATGGCCGCTCGAAGATCAACTTCTGCAAGGCGCTACGGGATGCGGGCGCGGTGGTCGAGCATGTCTACGTCAACTTCTACTACGACATCTTTCCCGAGTCGCGCAAGACGATGAGCGAGCTTGGCGTCAAGCTCCACTACCTTGCCACCTGGTGGGACGTGCTGGATGTGGTGAAGCAGGGGGCCTATCTCGTGCCGGCGCAAGTGGCGCAGGTGGAAGCGTTCCTGCATTCGCCGGCCCAGTGGTCAGCCGCTCACGGCGGCGCGTCGGCCTTTCCCGCGGCCTGATCGACGCCGGTGCCGCCGACGAGCGGCGCCGGCGAAGCAAGCACCGCGCGCCGCGAACGGCGCCGGTCCAGCCACCAGGCCATCAGCGGCAGCAGGGCGAAGCCTCCCGGCAGCACCAGCGCCGCGACATAGGGCGAGAGCGTGCGAAGCCGCTTGAGCTGCGTCTGCAGCTCGGCCAGGTCTTCCCTGGACCAGCCGCCGCGGTTGCGCCGCTTCATGAGGAGCGGCATCAAGCCGCGGATCTTGACGAGCTCCTCGAGCACCATGCGGCGCTCGCGCTCGGCGAACGCAAGCAGGCGCCGCACGGCGCTTCGCGGGACGGCAGCGCTCATGCCCTGGACGCGGCTCGGCTTGCAACGATGCCGGCGGCGAGCGTCCAAACGCGCCGGAACCGCTGGTACAGACGCCACAGCCACCATCCACTGCCGAGCAGCTTCAAGGCACCGCGCGGGCGGATCACGGCGAGGATCGCGAGCACCGCGAGTACGCCGAGCGGGTGGCTGCGCACTTCAGTTCCCGCCCGCTTCACCAGGTCCAGCCAGGAAAGGCTCGACTCGATCTGGACGACCGTGGCCGCGAGGTGGTCGCGCTCGACTCGCGCACGCCCGACGAGGCGCGCCCGATGCTGAAGCAGCGCGGTGAGGCGATCGCTGCTCACGGCTTCTGTTCCAGGTGCTCGAGGTCCTTGTCGAGCTCTTCCAGCGTGGCGGAGAAGAGGGGTGGCCGGTCACGCAGGCGCGCCCGCGCAACCAGCATCGCGGTCAGCCCCACGGCGAGGTAAACCATCGCCAGCAGCCCGGCGGCGAGCAGCCGGTGTGTGTCCCAGAACGTGATCAGCACCAGCAGCGAGAAGAAGACCAGGGCTACGCTCAGGAAGAGGATCGCCAGCGCAAACCAGATCGCGATCTCGACCAGCCGGACTGCCTGCTCTTCCAGTTCGCTCGCCGCGAGACGCGCGCGCGTCTCGACCATCGAGAGAAGCGTGCGCGCAAGCTCCCGGACGGAGCCGAGCATCGGACGGATCGCCCGCGGCTCGCGCGGACCTAGCGGCGCGAGATCAGTGCGCCCAGCAGGAAGCCGATCAGCGCACCGACGCCGACCGCCTGCCAGGGGTTCTCGCGCACGTACTCGTCGGTCGCCTTCGCGGCGATCTTGGTCTGGTCGAGAACCGCGCGCTCCGCCTCGGCGAGCTTGATACGCGCCTGGGCGAGTGACGCCTGGATGCGCTCGCGCGCAACGCCCACCTTCTCTCCCGCCTGCGAGGCGGTCGCACGCAGCAGTTCTTCAGCGTCGGCCACCACGACCTTCAGGTCGGCGGCGAGTTTTTCCTTCGATACGTCGGTGTTCATCGGGGGTTCCTGCGAAAAGCGGAATCGGGGGCGAAGAAGGTACCGGGTTTTGCATCTCTAGGCAATGGCCTGCCTCCCTCATGGCGGGGTACATTGCCCGGCCATGGCGCTTGTCGAATACGCGGCGGCATTCAAAAGCCGCCACATCCTGACGGTTCTGCTGTTGGGCTTCTCCTCGGGCCTGCCGCTTGCGCTCACCGCAGGCACGCTACAGGCGTGGCTGGCGATCGAAGGCGTCGATTTCGTCACGATCGGCTGGTTCGCGCTCGCCGGACAGCCCTATACGTACAAGTTCCTGTGGGCGCCGCTGATGGATCGCTTCCAGCTGCCGTTCCTCGGGCGCAGGCGCGGCTGGCTGGCGGCGACGCAGCTTCTGCTGCTCGCGCTGATCGCCTGGCTGGGGACGCTCTCGCCGCGCGACACGCCATGGCTCGCAGGCTTTGCCGCGCTTGCCATCGCGTTCGTCTCGGCGTCCCAGGACGTCGTGGTCGATGCCTACCGCACCGACATCCTGCGGCCGCAAGAGCGCGGCGCCGGCGCCGCGGTGTCGGTGCTCGGCTATCGGATCGCGATGCTAGTTTCGGGCGCGGGCGCGCTCGTCCTTGCCGATCAGTGGCTCGGATGGCATGCGACGTACTGGCTGATGGCCGCCTTGATGCTGGTCGGCTTCGCGGCGACTTGGTTCGCGATCGAGCCGCCGGGCGCTGCGGCGGCGCCACGTACGCTCCAGCAGGCGGTGCTCGAGCCGCTCGCCGAATACTTCTCGCGCAAAGGCGCGCTCTGGATGCTCGCGCTGATCGTGCTGTACAAGCTCGGCGATGCCTTCGCCGGCAATCTGACCACCGCGTTCCTGTTGCGCGGCCCCGGGTTCACGCCGACGGAGGTCGGCGCGATCAGCAAGGGCTTCGGCCTCGCGGCGACGATCGCCGGCGCGCTCGCTGGCGGCGCGTTGATGGCGAAGCTGCGGCTCTATCGGGCGCTGCTCCTTTTCGGCGCATTGCAGGCGGTGACGAACCTCGGTTTCATGGCGCTTGCCGGGGCGGGCAAGGACTACCTGCTGCTGTACCTGGTGATCGGCGCCGAGAACTTGTGCGGCGGCATGGGTACGGCCGCGTATGTCGCGCTGCTGATGGCGCTATGCGACCGGCGCTTTTCCGCAACCCAGTATGCGCTGCTCTCTGCGCTTTCCGCCGTCGGTCGCGTGTATGTCGGCCCGCTCGCCGGGTATCTCGTCGCGTCGCTCGGCTGGCAGCTTTTCTTCCTTGGCACGTTTCTGATCGCGCTGCCCGGCGTGGTGATGCTTTACTTTCTGCGTGCGACGCTCGATGCGCTCGATCAGTCGCCGCCGGCCGGCACCGCGACTTCCTCGCGCAACCAGGCATCGAACAAGGTATAGGCGACGGCAAGCACCACCGGGCCGACGAAGATTCCCACCAGCCCGAACGCGATCAGTCCGCCGATCACGCCGGCGAAGATCAGCAGCAGCGAAAGATCGGCACCCTGGCGGATCAGGATCGGGCGCAGCACGTTATCGAGGCCGCCGACGAGCACCGACCAGACGATCAGCGCGATCATCCAGCCGATGCTGCCTTTCCAGTAAAGCCACGCCGCGGCAGCGAGCAACACCGGCACCGCGCCGATCTGCGCCAGCGCAAGCAGGAACATGAGCGAGGTCAGGATGCCGGCAAACGGCACGCCGGATACGGCGAGCGCGATGCCGCCGAGCACCGCCTGTGCGAGCGCCGTCAGCACCACGCCATAGGCGACGGCGCGAATCGCCTGCCCGGCGAGCGTGATCGCGCGCTCGCCGCGCTCGCCTGCAAGCCGGCGGCCAAAGAGGCGCGCGCGCTCGGCGCCACGCTCGCCGTAGAAGTACAGCACGCAAGCAATGATCATGGTGAGCGGAAGCTGCACCGCCATCAGGCCGAAGCTGCCGACTTCGGAAGCGAACCATGTCATCGCCTCGCGGGCATACGGCGTCGCGAGCCGCGCCAGCTCGGGCAGGCCGGAGAGCGAAATGTCGCGCCAGGTGGTGTCGATACGATCGCCCACGATGGGCAGGCTGCGCACCCAGTCCGGGGGCATCGGCAGCTGCACCATGGAGAGCGACTTGGCCCAGGTGACAATCTGCTCGGCATTGCCGACGATCGCCGCAATCGCCATCCAGAACGGCAGCACGAAGACGAACACCAGCGCGACCATGAGCACCGTCACCGCGAGCCAGCGCTGCCGCCATAGCCGCCTCTGCAGCCAGAGCAGCAGCGGCCAGGTCGCCACGACCAGCATCGTCGCCCAGATGAGCGCCGGAAGGAACGGCTTCAGGATCCACAGCGAGGCGCCGATCAGCCCGCCGATGGCGAGCACCACCAGCGTGGTACGCGCGAGGTCCCGGCGAGGTGCGACGGCCATGACTAGGCTCTTGCCCGGCCAAGGCGAAACACGGCAACGCTGCCGAGCAGGTTCGGCAACAGGCTCACCGCACGCGCTTCGTGCAGCACCAGCCGTTCGAGCACGCGGATTCCCAGCCGCCGCGAGAAATCCTCGAAATCACGCACCGTGCAAAGGTGCACGTTCGGCGTGTCGTACCACTGATACGGCAGCTCCGGCGAAACCGGCATGTTGCCGAGGAACACCTGCAGCCTTGCGCGCCAGTAGCCGAAGTTCGGAAACGACACGATCGCCTCGCGGCCGACGCGCAGCATCTCGCGCATCAGCTGCTCGGTGCGACGGATCGTCTGCAGCGTCTCGGAAAGGATCACGCAGTCGAACGAATCATCGCGGAACGCCGAGAGGCCGCCTTCGAGATCCATCTGCAGCACGTTGACGTCGTTGCGCAGGCACGCGAGCACGCCCGCATCGTCGATCTCGACGCCGTAGCCGGGCGCCCGCTTCGCCTGCCACAACTCCTTCAGCAGCGAACCGTCGCCGCAGCCCAGATCGAGCACGCGCGCCCCGGGCGAGATCCAGCGCACGATCGGCTCGAGGTCCGGGCGCGTCACAGCGCGATGTTGCCAAAGTAGGCCGCGAGCGCGCCGTGATAGCGGGGATCGTCCATCAGGAACGCATCGTGCCCCTGCGGCGCGTCGATCTCGAGATACGACACGATCTTGCGCGCATCGAGCAGCGCCCTCACGATCTCGCGCGAGCGCTGGGAGCGGAAGCGCCAATCGGAGGTGAACGACACCACCAGAAAGCCGGCGCTCGCGCGCTCGAAGGCCTTGGCGAGGTCGCCGCCGTAGCCCGCCGCCGGGTCGTAGTAGTCAAGCGCCTTGGTGATGCGCAGGTAGGTATTGGCGTCGAAGTACGCGGCGAACTTGTCGCCCTGGTGGCGCAGGTAGCTTTCGATCTCGAAATCGATGTCGAAGGCGAATCCCGGCTCGTTCTTGCCGCGCAGCGCGCGGCCGAATTTCTCCATCATCGCGCTGTCGGAAAGATACGTGATGTGGCCGATCATGCGCGCGATGCGCAACCCGCGACGAGGCACCACGCCTTTTTCGTAGTAGTGGCCGTCGTGGAAATCCGGATCGGTCATGATCGCCTGGCGCGCCACTTCGTTGAATGCGATGTTCTGCGCCGAAAGGCGCGGCGTCGCGGCGATCACGATCGAGTGGCGCACGCGCTGCGGAAACGAAAGCGTCCACTGCAGCGCCTGCATGGCGCCGAGCGATCCGCCGATCACCGCGGCGAAGCGCTCGATGCCGAGGTGATCGGCGAGGCGCGCCTGCGCAGCCACCCAGTCTTCGACGGTGACCAGCGGAAAGTCGGCGCCCCACGGTTTTCCGGTCGCCGGGTTGGTCGACGCGGGGCCGGTCGAGCCGAAGCACGAGCCGAGGTAGTTGTTGCCGATGACGAAGAACCGGCGCGTATCGAGCGGCTTGCCGGGGCCGACGAGGTTGTCCCACCAGCCGACGTTCGACGGCTCGTCCGCGTAATAGCCGGCGACGTGGTGCGAGGCATTCAGCGCGTGGCAGACGAGCACGGCGTTCGAGCGCGCGGCGTTCAGCTCGCCATAGGTCTCGTAGGCGAGCTCGAACTGCGGCAGCAGCGCGCCGCTCTTCAGTGCGAGCGGCGTGTCGAACCACGCCTTCTTCGCCTGCACGACGCCGACCGAGCCGGCGAAGCTCTGCGGGGACTGCGGTGCGTTCAAGGGCACTCCAGAAACGAAAAACCCGTCCAGCTTGCGCTAGAAACGGGTTTCGCGACCGGTCTCTTTAGCGGCATTTGTAGAGCGCCCGCAAGCTGAACATCAAATCGGCGCTGCGCGGCATTATAGCCGAGCGGCTCCGTTCGCCGCCATCGACTCGATCTGGTCGTCGGAGTACCCCACGTCTTTCAGCACCTCGCGTGTGTGCTCGCCCAAGCGCGGCGCGTGGCGACGATACTCCGGTTTCGATTCCGACCACTCGGAAGGCACGGCCATCGACTTGATGCGCCCCTCGCTGGGGTGGTCCACCTGCCGGAAGTACTCGATCGCCGCGAGATGCGCATCGTCGACGACGTCCTTCAGGCTGTTCATCCGCTGCACCGGAATGTCCGCCGCTTCGAGTGCGGCGATCCATTCCGCCGTGGTGCGCCTCTTCATCTCGTCGGCGACGAGCGCGTACGCGGCTTCGAAGTCGCGGCTGCGCGCTTCCTGCGTAGAGAAACGCGGATCGGAAAGAAGCTCGCGCCGGTGGATCAAGTCGAAGAACGCGCGCCATTGCTTGTCGTTATAGACGAGCACGCATACGTAGCCGTCTTTCGTTTCGTAGGGCTTGCGTCCCTTCGCGAGCATGCGTGCGTAGCCGGGATCGCCGGTCTGCGGCTCGAACGTGTAGCCGCCCATGTGCTCGCCGAGCACCGTCTGCAGCAGGCTCTCGAACATCGGCACGTCGACGCGCTGGCCGACGCCCGTTTTTTCGCGTCGATACAGCGCCGCGCAAACCGCGTTCACGATGTGCAGTCCGACCGAGCGATCGGCGATCGTCGCGGGCGCATAGCGCGGGCTTTCCGCGCCTGCGACCTGCAGCAGCCACGGCATCCCCGTCGCACCCTGGATCAGGTCGTCGTACGCGGCCTTCGCGGCATACGGCCCGCGCTGGCTGTAGCCGAACGCACCGACGTAGAGCAGGCGCGGATTCACCGCGCGTACCTCTTCGTACGAGAGTTTCAGGCGCGCCATCGCCTGCGGCCGAATGTTGTAGACCAGCACGTCCGAGCGTCGCGCGAGCGCGAGGCAGGCTTCGCGCGCGGCATCCTTCTTCAGATCGAGCACGATCGAGCGCTTGTTGCGGTTGGCGTTCAGAAAGATGTGACCCATGCCGGGCGAGCGCATCGGCGCGGCGTGGCGCATCACGTCGCCCTCCGGCGGCTCGACCTTGATCACGTCGGCGCCGAAGTCGGCGAGGATCTGCGTGGCGTACGGTCCCATCACGACCGTGGTGAGGTCGAGGACGCGAACGCCGTCGAGCGGTCCGGGCATGGAGCTACTCGGGCAACGGCGCGATCAGCTTCACGGGCCGATTCGCATAGGGCTGCGCATGCGCAAGCGCGCATGTGGCGAGCGCAGCAAGGAAGCCAATCCAGCGTTTCATCGAGTTCTCCCTCAGGCGTTCAGCTTGTCCAGCAGCTCGCGCGTCTTCTCGCGGTCGGTCGAGCGCAGCACCCGCTGCACGAGCGCCTGCGTGTCGCGCACGTTCGCCCGCACGATCCGCTCCTTGATCGACAGCAGCTGCGCCGGGTGCATCGAAAAATTACGCAGGCCGATCCCGAGCAGCAGCCGCGTGAGCGCGGCATCGCCGGCCATTTCCCCGCATACTGCAATCGGCACGCCACCGCGGCTCGCGGTCTGGATGGTGTGCGCAATCAGGTGCAGCACCGCCGGGTGCAGCGGATCATAGAGGTGCGCCACCGCGTCGTCGGTGCGATCGATCGCGAGCGTGTACTGGATCAGGTCGTTCGTCCCCAGCGACAGGAAGTCGAGCCGCTTCATGAACATCGGCAGCGCGAGCGCGGCGGCGGGAATCTCGATCATGCCGCCGACCTGAACGGTCGAGTTGTACGCGATGCGCCGGTCATCCAGCTGCTGCTTCGCCTGCTTGAGCAGCGCGAGCGACTGGTCGATCTCGTGCGCATGGGCAAGCATCGGCAGCAGGATGCGCACGCGGCCGTGAGCCGAGGCGCGCAGGATGGCGCGCAGCTGCGCCAGGAAAAGCTGCGGCTCGGCGAGGCAGTAGCGAATGGCACGCAGGCCGAGTGCGGGGTTCGGCGTGCCGTTGCCGCCGCCGTCGATCGACTTGTCGGCGCCGATATCGAGCGTGCGGATGACCACCGGCCGGGTTCCCATCGCCTTGGCGACGTCGCGATACGCCTCGTACTGCTCGTCCTCCGAGGGCAGCTCGCGCCGGTTCATGAACAGGAACTCGGTGCGGAACAGCCCCACGCCCTGCGCGCCGGCCGCGCGGGCCTGCTCGGTGTCCTCGGGCAGCTCGATGTTGGCGAAGAGCTCCACCGGCTTGCCGTCCAGCGTCGCCGCCCGCGCATGCTTCAGGCGCTTGAGCTTGGTGCGTTCCTGCTCGTACTGCGAGCGCAGCGCGTGATATTCCTGCAGGATCTGCTCGTCCGGGTCGACGATCAGCACGCCCTGGGTGCCGTCGACGATCAGCAGCTCGCCTTCGCGGATCATGCTGCGGGCGTGATGCAGCCCGACGATCGCGGGGATGCTCAGGCTGCGCGCGACGATGGCGGTGTGCGAGGTGACGCCGCCGACGTCGGTGACGAAGCCGCCGAAGCGATGGCGCTTGAAGAGGATCATGTCGGCCGGCGCCAGGTCGTGCGCCACCACGATCAGCTGCCGCTCGTCCGAGATCTGCGCGTCGGTGAGGTTGTGCCCGCCGAGCAGCGCCTTCAGCACGCGCTCGACCACCTGCTCGATGTCCTGCCGGCGCTCGCGCAGGTACGGGTCCTCCATCTGCTCGAACTG
>DASUMM010000187.1:0-2313 GCA_036277655.1 Burkholderiales bacterium
TTTCGACCAGGACCTGCGCGCGCGTAACCCGTGGTGGGGCGTGCGAGACGTAAAAGACCTCGAGCAGGAAGCGCGCCGGCGTGCGCTCTTGCTGCACGAAATCGTCGACATGCCGGCGAACAACATGTCGCTCGTGCTGCGCCGCGAGTAACATCCTCGCCAAGGAGGAAAGAATGAAACCGATCCGACTCTCCGCCATCGTGGTTGCTGTCGCCACCGCGCTTTCCGGCCTTGCGATCGCCGAAGAGCCTGCCGCGCTGCTCGCCAAGTCGCGCCGCCAGACCGCCGCGCCGCCCTGGCCCGCCGGCGACGAGCGTGGCATGGCGAATGCGATCGGCCCCGGCACCTGGGCGCGCTGCGCCTGGCACCTCGGGCAGCCGAAGGCGAAGGCGTACGAGCTTTCGCACGTGCGCTCTAGCACGATGCCGCTTTCGCCGTTCAGCGGCCCTTACGTCATGAAGCCCAAGCCCACGGCGAGCATCCCGGGCACCGCGCACGTGTTCAACCTCGAGCAGTACGACGCCGGCGCCGAGCCCGGACAGCAGGCGACGCAGATCGATGCGCTCGGACACTTCGGCGTCATGAAGCAGCCGTGGGACGGCAAGCCGCCGATCGCGGTCGAAACCGCCACCTACTACGGCGGCTATTCGCAAAAGGAAGTGAAGCCGACGCCCGAGTCCGGGCTGGAAAAGCTCGGCATGGAGAAGGCGCCGCCGCTCGTGACGACCGCGGTGCTGCTCGATGCGAAGCAGCTGGTCGGCCGCGGGCAGCCGATGAAAGCAGGCGAGCTGGTGACGGCGCAGCACATCGAGGCGATGCTGAAGGCGCAAGGGCTGGCGAAGCGCGGCATCCTGCCCGGCGACATCGTCTACGTGCACACCGGCTGGGGCGAGCACTGGAAGGACCCGGACCAGGAAAAGTTCTACTACACCAAGGCGCCCGGGCTTTCGTACGACGCCGCAAAGTATCTTGGCGAGCGACGCATCGTCGCGGTCGGCCTCGATACGCCGTTCGTCGATCCCGTTCCCGAAGGCATGCTCGCCGGCAAGGCCGGGCCTGCCCAGGGAACGCCGCCGAACCTGCCGTTCGCATTGCATCACCATCTGCTGACGCAGATGGGAATCCACCACATCGAGAACGCAAAGCTCGACGAGATCGCGCGCGACAAGGTGTGGACGTCGTGCACGATGGTGCTCGCGCTGCGCGAGAAAGGCAGCGCCGGGTCGCCGATCCGGCCGATATCGATCGGGGTGCCGGGCCGCTGAGCGGCGCTCGCTCCTAGCGAAGCAGGCGCGAGTTCGCGAGCGCCAGTCGGTCGACCAGGTTGCGCGCGAGCGCACGCGTCAGGTGCAGTTGCGCACTCGTGCTCATCGCATCGAGCGCCGCCGGCTCGAATTCGGCGAGCAGCAGGTCGGTCATCGACTCGACGGTGGCGTGGCGCGGCAGCGCGCCGCCCCACATGTACGCCATCTCGCCGAAATACTCGACCGGGTTGACGAGATTCAGCAGCCGCCCGCCCTTCGTCACCTTGACCTCGCCCTGCGCGAGAAAGAAAAGCGTCTTGCCGGGCTCGTCTTCCCTGACGATCGTCTTGCCCTTCGCCACGCGTGACCAGCGGCCGGCTTGCACCATTTCCCACAACTCGGCGTCCGAGAGGTTCGACAGGACCTCGACGCGCTTGAGCGCAACGTATTTTTCGCTGTCCGGGATCGACCCGGGCTCCAGCACCTGTGTCGTCGCCGCCGAAAGCTCGCGCGCGAAATCGAGCCACGCCGGATATCGGTATGCAGGTTTCTTCTTCAACGCCCGCAGCACGGCCGTGTCGATCGTCTCCGAAAGGCCCTTGCGCAGCTTGCTGGGCGGCACCGGATCCTCGGTAAGGATCTTCTGCATCAGCACTTCGATGGTATCGGCGACGAACGGGCGCTTTCCGGTGAGAAGCTCGTAGAGCACCACGCCGAGCGAGTACATGTCGCTCGCGAACGTAAGCTCGCCGCCTTCGATCTGCTCCGGCGACATGTAGAACGGCGAGCCCATGGCCGCGGTTTGCACCGCCTGGCTCTTGCGCAGGTATGCGGCGCCAAAATCGGAGATCTTCACTTCGCCCTGGAAGCCGGCGATCTTGGCGTCATGTTGCGCAAGCAGGATGTTCGCCGGCTTGATGTCACGATGCACGATGCCTTCCCGAAACGCGTAGTCGAGCGCCCCGCAGCACTTGAACCCGATGTGCACCGCGTCCCCGGGCTCGAGCAGCCGCTCGGGTGCGGTATGGGCGGCGAGCGTGCCGCCCGGCACGTACTCCATGGCGATGTA
>DASUMM010000188.1:0-6337 GCA_036277655.1 Burkholderiales bacterium
CCCAGGCCGCCCGGAACCGGCGTGCCGGTGGCGGGCAGCACCGACGGGTCCATGCCGTCGATGTCGAGCGTGAAGAAGACCTGCGAGGGGAAGTCCGTCGGCAGCTCGATGCGGTCCACCGCCTTGGGAACCAGATCGGCGGCATCGAAAAAGACGACGCCGTGTTTCCTGCGCGCTTCGATTTCTTCCTCGGAATAGGCGCGATTGCCCAGTTGCACCAGCGGAATGCCGGCTTCGACCACGCGCCGCATCACGCTCGCATGACTGAGCTTGTCGCCCTGGTAGGCATCCCGCAGGTCGGCGTGCGCATCAATCTGCACGACGCCGAAATCGCGCATTCCGGAATCCAGGTAGCCGCGCATCACGCCCCACGTGACGGTGTGCTCGCCGCCGAGCACCACTGGCATCTTGCCGAGCTTCAGAATGCGCGCGACGCCGGCGGCGATGGCGTCGATCACTTTCTCCGGTGGCCCGCTGCAGTCGATCGCCGGCCAGGTGTAGATTCCAAGCGACCCGGGATCGCTTGCGCCGTCCCAGCGCTCGAGCTGATCCGATGCCTCCAGGATTGCTCCGGGTCCGAGCGCCGTGCCGCCGCCGTACGAGACGGTTTTCTCGTACGGCACCGGAAGCACGTGAAAGTGCGCCTGCTGCGGCGCGACTTCGGGCACCTCGGAAGCAAGAAAGCGCGCTTCGCTCACGAAAGCCGCCCCTTGAAGTCCTCGTAGCCGAACCTGCGCACGACGCGCAGCGCATCGGTCGAGGAGTTCCAGATCGCGATCGACGGCAGCGGCACGCCGTTGAACGTGGTCGTCTTCACCATCGAGTAGTACGCCATGTCCTCGAACACCAGGCGTCGCCCGGGTACGAGCGGCTCGGCGAAGGAAAAGTCGCCGATCACGTCGCCTGCGAGGCACGATTGCCCGCCGAGGCGATACGTATGAGCTTGCGCGCCGGGATCTCCGCCGCCGAGGATCGACGGGCGGTAGGGCATCTCGAGCACGTCGGGCATGTGGCAGGTGGCGGACGTGTCGAGCACCGCGATCGGCATGCCGTTATCGAACACGTCGAGCACCTCGGCGACGAGCACGCCGGCGTGGTAGGCGATCGCTTCGCCCGGCTCGAGGATCACCTGGACGCGACGGCGCTCGGAAAAAGCGCGCACCAGATCGATCAGCGACTGCACCTGGTAGCCGGGGCGCGTGATGTGATGCCCGCCGCCGAAGTTCACCCACTCGAGGCCGGCAAGCAGGTCGCCGAAGCGTTGCTCGAATGCAGCGAGCGTCCGCTCCAGCGGCGGCAAATCCTGCTCGCAAAGGGTATGGAAATGCAGGCCGGTGAGGCCTTCCATGTCGCTCTTCTCGATGCTCGCGCGCGGCGCACCCAGCCGCGAATACGCGCCGCAAGGGTCGTAGAGCGCGACCGCCCCTTCCGAATGCTCCGGGTTCACGCGCAAGCCGAACCGCAGGTGCTTTTTCTTCTTTGCCGCCTCCAGCGCCATCGGCCGGAACTTGCGCCACTGCGAAGTCGAATTGAACATCACATGGTTGGAAAGCTCGAGCACTTCGCGCAGCTCTTCTTCGTCGAACGCCGCGCAGAACGTATGCACCTCGCCGCCGAACTCCTCGCGACCGAGGCGTGCTTCGTGGGCGCCGCTGGCGCAGACTCCCGGGAGGTAGCGCCGAACGAGCGGTGCCACGCTCCACATCGAGAACGCCTTCAACGCGAGCAGGATCCTGGCGCCGCTTGCGGCCTGCACGTGCGCGAGCAGCCGCAGGTTTTCTTCCAGCGCGACTTCGTCGACGACGAAGCAGGGCGAGGGGACGCGCTGCGGGTCGAGGCGCGCAAAGCGCGCCCGCCGCTCGCTTCCCTCACTCCATGGGAGCATCGAGCTTCTGCAGCACCCAGGGCAGCCCGCGGGCGCCGATCGCCGCCATGAACGGGTCCGGGTCCATCTGCTCCATGTTGAAGACGCCCTTGCCGCGCCAGCTTCCGGTCACCATCAGCTCGGCCCCGAGCGCCGCCGGCACGCCGGTCGTGTACGAGATCGCCTGCGACTTCACTTCGCGGTACGCCGCCTCGTGGTCGCAGATGTTGTAGAGGAACGCGATCTTTTCCTTGCCGTCCTTCCTGCCGCGTGCGACGACGCCGATGCAGGTGCGGCCCTTGGTGAGCGGCCCGAGGCTCGCCGGATCGGGCAGCAGCGCCTTCAGGAAGCGGATTGGCACGATGTCGTGCCCTTCGTAGCGCACCGGCTCGATCCCCGTCATGCCGACGTTCTGCAGCACGCGCAGGTGCGTGAGGTAGTTCTCCGAGAACGTCATCCAGAAGCGCGCGCGCTTGATTTTCGGGAAGTGCTTGACGAGCGACTCGAGCTCCTCGTGGTAGAGCAGGTAGATCTTCATCGGCCCGATGCCTTGCGGAAAATCGAACGTGCGGTTCACCGACAGCGGATCGGTTTCCTGCCAGCGGCCGTTCTCCCAGTAGCGGCCGCGCTGCGTGATCTCGCGGATGTTGATCTCGGGGTTGAAGTTGGTGGCGAACGGCTGGCCGTGGCTGCCGGCGTTCGCATCGACGATGTCCAGCGTGTCGATGACGTCGAACTCGTGCTTGTGCAGCCACGCGGTGTAGACGTTCGTGACGCCCGGGTCGAACCCGCTACCGAGGAGCGCCATGATGCCGCGCTCCTTGAAACGGTCCTGGTAGGCCCACTGCCACTTGTATTCGAACTTCGCTTCGTCGAGCGGCTCGTAGTTCGCGGTGTCGACGTAGTCGACCCCGGTCGCGAGGCACGCATCCATGATGTGCAGGTCCTGGTAGGGCAGGGCGACGTTGATCACCACGTCCGGCTTGACGCGCTCGATCAGCGCGACCATCTGCGGCACCTCGTCGGCGTCGACCTGCGCGGTGCGAATCGGCCGCCCGATCTGCGCCGCGATGCGCCGGCACTTTTCTTCGGTGCGGCTGGCGAGCGTGATCTCCGAGAACACCTCCGGCAGCTGCGCGCACTTGTGCGTCACCACCTGGCCGACGCCGCCCGCGCCGACGATCAGCACCTTCGCCATGGTCCGGGACTCCTTCGGTCTAGTCTTCGTAGTACGTGTAGCCGCGCAGGCTGGAGGCGAACGAGTCGAGCATCTCCTGGCGCTGCGCAAGCGTGATGCGCTCCTTGCGCACCGCCTGCTCGGCGGTATGGCGGAACTGCTCGAGCAGCCGCTGCGGCTGGTACTCGACGTACGAGAGCACGTCCGAGATGCTGTCGCCGCTCATCTCGCGCACGAACTCGAACGTGCCGTCGTCGTGGATGCGCACCGATGCGACGTTGGTGTCGCCCATCAGGTTGTGCAGGTCCCCGAGCGTCTCCTGGTAGGCGCCGACGAGGAACACGCCGAAGTAATAGGGCTGGCTCTCCATCCACGAATGGACCGGCAGCGTGCGACGCAAGCCGCCCGCCTCGATGAACTGGTCGATCTTGCCGTCGGAGTCGCAGGTGATGTCGGCGAGGATTGCGCGCCGCGTCGGCGGCTCGTTGTGCCGGTGCACCGGGATGATCGGGAACACCTGGTCGATCGCCCAGACGTCGGGCAGCGACTGGAACACCGAGAAGTTGCCGTAGTAGATGTCGGCGAGCGACTCTTCCAGGTCGTCGAACCCGGCCGGCACGCGCCGCGCGCGCTGCAGCACGGTGATGATGCTCCAGACGATGTGCAGGAAGATGTTCTCCGCGAGCGAGAGCGACCGCAGGCGGATCTGGCCGCGCCGGAAGAGGTCGCGGATCTCCTCGCGATAGTAGATGGCGTCGTTGTAGGCCTCCTTGGCCGACTTGATGCTGACGCCGTTCAGCACCTCGCGCAGGTTCTTCACCAGCTCGTGCTCGTCCTGCGGCACCGCCGGCGCGGCGTGGCCGGGCTCGTAGCTGGTGACGTCGAGGATGTTGAAGAGCAGCACCGAGGAGAAGGCGACCGTTGCGCGGCCCGACTCGGTGATGATCACCGGGTGCGTGATGCCTTCGGGCGCGAGCGTGCTCATGATGGTCTCGACGATGTCGGTGCAGTACTCGTCGAGCGAGTAGTTCTTGCTGTGGTGCGAGTTCGTCTGCGAACCGTCGTAGTCGACGCCCAGGCCCCCTCCGAGGTCGAGGTAGCCCATCTTCGCGCCTTCGCCCTTGAGCGCCACGTAATAGCGGCAGGCTTCCAGCACGCCGCCGCGGATGTCGCGGATGTTCGGGATCTGCGAGCCGAGGTGGTAGTGCAGGAGCTCCAGGCAATCCAGCAGCTCGTGCTGGCGCAGGCCGTCGATCAGCTCGACGATCTGCGCCGTGGTGAGGCCGAAGATGCTGCGGTCGCCGCTCGATTCGTTCCAGTGGCCTTCGACCTTGTGGGCGAGCTTGACGCGCACCCCGAGCTTCGGCCGGATGCCCAGGCGCTTGCTCGCTTCGACGATGATCGGCAGCTCGGTCGGGGTCTCGAGCACGAAGAAGCACTCGAACCCGAGGCGCAGCGACTGCAGCGCCAGATCGACGAACTCCTCGTCCTTGTAGCCGTTACAGATGATGTAGCCCTTGCCCGGCTGGAGGTAGGCGAGCGCGATCAGCAGCTCGGCCTTGCTGCCCGCCTCGAAGCCGAAGTCGTAGCGCTGGCCGACCCGGGCGATCTCCTCGATCACCGGGCACTGCTGGTTCACCTTGATCGGGAACACACCGCGGTAATGGGCGCCGTAGCCGAGCGTCTGGATGGCGCGGGCGAACGTCTCGTTCAGCAGCGCAATCTGCGCTTCGAGCAGGTTGTCCAGGCGCAGCAGCACCGGCATCTGCAGGCCGCGCTGCTGCATGCCGGCGATGATGTCCATCAGGCTCACCGTGACGCGCGTTTCGCCCAGCGGCACGCTGACGGTGACGTTGCCCTCGTCGCTGATGTCGAAGTAGCCGGCCCCCCAGTTGCGGATCCCGTAGAGCTCGGCCGACTCCGCCGGCGTCCATTCTCCGGGATTCGCCACTGCCTTCAGCTTCCTCGCCGCAATCTGCATTTCAACTTCCTGTCGTGAAAAGTGCACAGAGTATCCAGCGCATCGCGGTGCAACACAAGCGCTCCAGTGTCCTGTGACAACGAAATCGCGCCAATGGCTCCCGCGCGTGGCTTGTATCATGCGCACCCGAACCATGAGCAGCGCCGAAGACGAGCTTTTCATGCGCCGTGCACTCGTGCTTGCGAGTCGCGCGCGCGAGGCAGGCGAAGTTCCGGTCGGCGCGGTTGTCGTCAGCGAAGGCGCGATCGTCGGCGAAGGCTGGAACCGGCCGATTTCCTCCCTGGATGCGACTTCGCACGCCGAGACCGAGGCGATCCGGGCTGCTTGCCGGGCGCTCAACAACTACCGCCTCGGCGGTGCCACGCTCTACGTGACGCTCGAGCCTTGCACCATGTGCATCGGGGCGATCTTCCACGCCCGTATTGCGCGGGTCGTGTTCGGCGCTGCCGATCCGAAGACCGGCGCCGCGGGCAGCGTGATCGACCTCTTTGCCGAGAATCGGCTCAACCACCACGCGAAGGTGGAGGGGGGCCTGCTCGCAGCCGAGAGCGGGGCGCTGCTGCGGGAGTTCTTCGCCGAGCGCCGATGAAGATCGAGATCGACCTCGCGAGCCAGCGGCTGCTGCTGAAGAGCGACTTGGGCGCGCTGGAGAAGACCTACGTGGTGTCCACCTCGAAGTTCGGCGCCGGGGAGAAAATCGGCAGCTTCTGCACGCCGCGCGGCCGCCACGTCATCCGGGCGCGGATCGGCGTCGGGCAGCCGCTCGACGCGGTGTTCGTGCGGCGGCGCCCGACCGGGGAAGTCTGGACGACGGAACTGCACGAGCGCTTCCCCGGGCGCGACTGGATCCTGACGCGCATCCTGTGGCTCTCGGGCTGCGAGCCGGGCCGGAACCGCTGGGGCGAAGTCGATACCATGCGGCGCTACATCTACATCCACGGCACGCACGAGCGGGCCGAAATGGGAAAGCCGGGGTCGATCGGCTGCATCCGCATGCGCGGCGCGGAGATGATCGATCTCTTTGACCGGGTGCGCGCCGGAACGCCGGTCGAACTGCATGAGTAGCGGTCAGGGCGGGTCCTGGCGCCAGCGCTCCAGACGCTGGCGGTTCGGCTCGCGAACGACGCCCATTTCACTCACGATCGCACTTACCAGCTCAGCCGGCGTGACGTCGAATGCGGGGTTGCGGACGGAAACCCCCTGCGGCGCCCAGCGCGTGCCGCGATAGCCGGTCACTTCGTCGGCGCCACGCTCCTCGATCGGGATCTTCGAGCCGTCCGCCAGCGCCGGATCGAACGTCGAGAGCGGCGCCGCC
>DASUMM010000189.1:0-11348 GCA_036277655.1 Burkholderiales bacterium
CATCAGCACTACGAGAATCCGGGTTTGCATGGCGATGCAGTCTACGCGCTTAATCCCCCTCATGCCGTGCCGCCGGCCGCTTTCGATCCGTGGCGCACGCGCGCGGATTCTTCTTCGTGCGCCTCGTCGAGCCCCACTTCATGGCTGGCGGGCCGCGCACGCAACTTCGTGTCGATCAGTTCTGCGCGGTCGCGCGCGGCAAGGCGGAATGCCTGGTCGCGGCCGGAGAGATACTGCGGCGGCCAGTGCTGCGGCAGGTGCTGGTACCAGGCCGAAGCCTGCAACGTGAAGTACGGGTTCGTAAGGTGCGGGCGCGCAAGCGCCACCAGGTCTGCCTTGCCGGCTGCGAGCAGCGTGTTGACCTGGTCGGCGGTGGTGACTGCGCCAACGGTCATCGTCGCGATGCCGACTTCGTTTCTCACCCAATCGGCGAACGAGGCCTGGTACATGCGCCCGTAGACCGGCTTCTGGTGCGGCACAGTCTGCCCGGTGGAAACGTCGATCAGATCGCAGCCGGCTTCCTTCAGGCGCCGGCACAACGCAACCAAATCCTCGCCGGAAAGTCCGCCGGGTGCCCAGTCGGTCGCCGAAATGCGCGCCGACATCGGCTTTTCCTGCGGCCACGCCGCGCGGCAGGCACGGAACACTTCCAGCGGAAAGCGCATGCGGTTCTCGATCGAGCCGCCGTAGTCGTCCGTGCGCGTGTTCGTGAGCGGGGAAACGAAGCTCGCGAGCAGGTAGCCGTGCGCCAAATGGATCTCGAGCATGTCGAAGCCCGCTTGGTGCGCGAGCACGCTCGAGCGGACGAACTGGTCGCGCACCTGGTCCATGTCGGCACGCGTCATTTCGCGCGGCACCTGCGAGATTCCCTCGTAGTACGGCAGCGGCGAGGGCGCAACGAGCGGCCAGTTGCCGTGCTCCAGCGGGTGATCCATTCGCTCCCAGCCGAGCTGCGTCGAACCTTTGCGGCCGGAGTGCCCGAGCTGCATGCAGAGTTTCGCTTTCGAGTGCTGATGGCAGAACTCGGTGATGCGCCGGAACGCATCGCGTTGCGCCTCGTTCCACAGCCCGGTGCACCCCGGCGAGATGCGCGCTTCCGGCGACACGCACGTCATCTCGACATAGACGAGCCCCGCGCCGCCGATCGCTCGGCTGGCGAGATGCACGAAATGCCAGTCGGTCGGCATGCCGTCTATTGCCGAATACTGGTCCATCGGCGAGACGACGACGCGGTTCTCGACCACCATGCCGCGCAGCCGGAATGGCGTGAACATCGGCACTGGCGGGTTCTTCCGATCGACCTCGAAGCCTTTCTCTCGCACGCTCGCCGCGAACCACTGCTGCACGTCGCGCACGAAGTCTGGATCGCGCAGCTCGAGGTTTTCCCACGTGATCTGCTTTGAGCGCGACATCACGCCGAACGCGAACTGCAGCGGATCCATCCCCCAGTAGCGCTTCATGTGCTCGAACCAGGCGAGCGAGACGTTCGCCGCGTGCTGCGTTTTCTCCACCTCTTCGCGCCGCGCGGTGTCGTAGCGCGCGAGCGCGGCGGCAATCGAGGGTTCGGCCTTCAGCGCCTGGTGCAGCGCGATCGCGTCCTCCATCGCAAGCTTGGTGCCGGAGCCGATCGAGAAATGCGCGGTGGCCTTCGCATCGCCGACCAGCACTGCGTTCCCCATCACCCAGGTCTGGTTGACGATGGTCGGAAAATTGCGCCAGATCGAGCGGTTGGCGATCAGCCGGTGGCCGGCCAGCTCGTCTGCGAACACGCGCTCGAGCGTCGCCAGCATCGCCGGCTCGTCCGCCGCATCGAACCCGAAGTTGCGCCAGGTCGACTCGTCGGTCTCGATCACCCAGGTGCTGCGGCCCTTTTCGTACTGGTAGCAGTGCGCGAGGATGATTCCTTCCGGCGTCTCGCGAAAGAAGTACTTGAACGCATCGAGCGGGCGAGTCGAGCCGAGCCACGTGAACTTGTTCGGTCGCAAATCGACGCTCGGGCGGAAATGCGCGCGGTGCTTCTCGCGGATCTTCGAATTGATGCCGTCGGCGACGACGATCAGGTCGGCGTCCGGGAACTCCGAGACGTCCTCGACTTCGCGCTCGAAGGCGAGCTTCACGCCGAGCGCGCGGCAACGCTCCTGCAGGATGGCGAGCAGCGCGACGCGCGAGCAGCCGCAGAACCCGTTGCCGCCGGAGCGCATGGTGCGGCCCTTGTAGACCACGTCGACGTCGCCCCAGTAGGCGAAGCGCCGCCGGATTTTCTCGTAGGAAACGACGTCGTGCGCCTTGAACGTATCGAGCGTCTGGTCGGAGAACACGACGCCGAATCCGAACGTGTCGTCCGGCCGGTTGCGCTCGCAGACCGTGACGTCCCACGCCGGCCAGCTCTTCTTCGCCAGCACCGCGAAGTAGAGGCCGCCCGGGCCGCCACCGACGATCGCGACCTTCATCCCACTTCCGCGGGATCGGGGACGACCGCCGTCGCCTCGATCTCGAGGCGCGCTTTTTCCTCCATCAGTGCGACGACCTGCACCACCGCCATCGCCGGGTAGTGGCGGCCGATCAGCTCGCGATACGCCGCACCGACTTCGCGCAGCGAGCCGAGATATTCCTCTTTGTCGAGCACGTACCAGGTCAGGCGCACCAGGTGCTCGGGCCTGCCATGCGCCTGCGCGAGCACCGCAAGGATGTTCTTCAGGGCCTGGCGAAACTGGCCGGCGAACGACGCTTCCTCGAAGCGCTCCTCGGCGTTCCAGCCGACCTGCCCGGCGATGTAGACCGTAGTGCCGCCGCGCGTCGCAATGCCGTGCGAGAACCCTTTCGGGCGGGCCCAGCCGGGCGGCTGCAGCGTCTGCATCATGATTTCGCTCCTTGGGAGGCGGACTGCTTCAGCTTGAAGCGCTGCAGCTTTCCGGTTTCGGTGCGGGGTAGCGACTCGACGAACTCGATGGCGCGCGGGTATTTGTACGGCGCGATGCTTCGCTTCACATGCTCCTGCAACTCTGCAACGAGAGCGTTGCTGCCCGCACAGCCCGGCTTCGTCACCACGAACGCCTTGACGATCATGCCGCGATTCTCATCCGGCCAGCCGACCACTCCGCATTCGGCAACCGCCGGGTGCGCAAGCAGCGCGCCTTCGACTTCCGGCCCGGCGATGTTGTAGCCGGCCGAGATGATCATGTCGTCGGTGCGCGCCTGGTAGAAAAAATAGCCCTCTTCGTCGCGCACATACGCATCGCCGGTCAGGTTCCAGCCGTTCTGCACGTAATTCTTCTGGCGCTCATCCGCAAGGTAACGGCAACCGGTCGGCCCCTTCACTGCAAGCCGCCCCACCTGGCCGGGAGCACACTCTCTGCCGCTTTCGTCCAGCACCGTCGCCGTGTAGCCGGGGATTGCGTAGCCGGTGGCGCCGCGCTTGGCGCGCTGCGGCTCGTGGGAGATGAAGATGTGCATCATCTCGGTGGCGCCGATGCCGTCGATGATCTCGATGCCGGTCGCCTGCTTGAAGAGCTGGCGCGTGGCATCGGGAAGCGCCTCGCCGGCCGAGACGCAGCGCGAAAGCGAGCGCAGGTCGCAGCGCGCGCCCCCCTCGTTGATCAGCAGCGCCATCTGGCGGTACATCGTCGGCGCCGTGAAGAGGACCGTCGCTTCGAACTTCTGTACGGTCTCGAGCAGCGTGTCCGGCGCGAGCTTCTCCACCAGCACGGTGGAAGCGCCGAAGCGCATCGGAAACGCGAGCATGCCGCCGAGCCCGAACGTGAACGCAAGCGGCGGCGTGCCGCAGAAGATGTCGTCGGCCGATGTCTTCAGGCACGAGCGCGGGAAGCAATCGCACATCGCGATCACATCGCGATGGAAGTGCATCGTGCCCTTCGGCTTGCCCGTCGTGCCCGAGGTAAATGCGATCAGCGCAACGTCCTCGGCGAATGTATCGACGTTGACGAACTCGGCGGACTCGCGCTCGGCGAGCGCGTCGAGCGAATCCGGCGCGCCGTCGTACCAGTAACGCACGGCGTTCAGCGTGGGGCATGCCGGCAGCGCCGCACTCAGCTCGTCCTTCAGCCGCCGGTCGCAGAGCGCGTGCGAAATCTCGGCCTTGGTGATGATGTCGGTCAGCTCCTTCGCCCGCAGGAGCGGCATCGTCGCGACGCACACGCCGCCTGCCTTCATCACCGCGAACCAGCAGGCGGCCATCATCGGGTTGTTCGGCCCGCGCAGCAGCACGCGGTTTCCGGGCAGCAACCCCATTTCGCCCACCAGCACGTTGGCGATGCGATTCGCATGCGCCTGGAGCTGCGCATAGGTGCATTCCCCGTCCGGGGCGCGGATCGCCACGCGCCCGCCCTGCCCGGCGCGCACCAGGTCGTCCAGCAACACGCTCGCGCAGTTCATGCGCCTCGGGTAGCGCAGCTCGGGAAGATCGAAGCGCAACTCCGGCCACAGCTTGCGCGGCGGCAGGTTGTCGCGCGCAAACGTATCGATGTGTGCGGTTGCGGCAGAAGTTTTCACGTAGCGGCGCAGCATCCGGATCGCGAAGGCACGCCGCTACAATGATAGCGGGAGGCAATCGAAGGAGGAAACAACAAATCGATGGGAAATCGCAGGACGTTCCTGGGCGGCGCCGCGGGCGTCGGCGCGTTTGCCTCTCCTGGGCGATGCGCCGGCACCGGCGCCGGCGCCCGACAAACCGGCAGCGCAAAAGTGATCTGGTAGAGTGCAGCGCATGAGAAGACTCGCCAGCACTTTCGTGCTTCTTTGCGCCTGTGCGTTCGCGACGCACGCGAGCGCGCAGGGAAGCGGCCTCAAGCCGAAGAGCAGCACATCGAAGCCGGCGGCCAAGGCGCAGCAGAAGCCGCCGACCGAGGTCGACAACGAGGCAAACGTCAAAGCGGTCGAAAAAATCTTTCAGTGCGTCGCCGAGGGCCTGCCGCCGGGCTGGCGCCAGGCGCGCGTCGTGATCACCGAGATGTCGAGCGCCGGCAAGGAGCGCAGCTTCGAGGGCAAGTTCGAGTATTCGACCGAAAACGACTGGGCGAAGCCGGTGCCGCTCAAGCCCTGCGACGCGCGCGAGGTGGCGCAGGGGGTCTACCAGCTGAACGAGTACCTCGCCCCCGAACGGCGCGCCTGGAAGGTGGCGACGCTCACCTTCACCGACGAAGGCAAGTTCGAAATCAAGTACGACTACGTCAAGTAGCCGCCCCCGACTTGCGCAGGAAATCGAAGTCGCAGCCGTGCTCCGCCTGCAACACGTGTTGCATGTAGAGCTGCGCGTAGCCGCGTAGCGGGGTGTGCACCGGGGGCTTCCATGCCGCGCGGCGCGCTGCGAGTTCGGCCTCGTCCACGAGCAAATCGATGCGGCGGTTCTTCACCGAGAGCCCGATGCGATCGCCGTTGCGGACGAGCGCGAGCGGCCCGCCGACCGCCGCCTCGGGCGACACATGCAGCACGATCGTTCCGTACGCGGTGCCGCTCATGCGCGCGTCGGAAATGCGCACCATGTCCTTCACGCCGGCGCGCGCGAGCTTCGCGGGGATCGGCAGGTATCCCGCTTCCGGCATCGCATAACCGGATTTTGGCCCGGCGTTCTGCAGCACCAGGAAATCGTCGGCGCTCACATCGAGCGCGGGGTCGTCGATGCGCGCCGCGAGATCGTCGAGCGACGTGAAGACGACTGCCCGCCCTTCGCGCTCGAAGAGCGAGGGGTCCGCAGCCGAGCGCTTGAGGATGGCGCCATTCGGCGCGAGCGAGCCGAAGAGCGCCACCAGGCCGCCCACTTTGGCGAGCGGCTCGCCGAACGGCTTCACGACGCCGCGATCGACCCACGCCGGCTCGCGCTCCAGCCTCTCGCCGAGCGTGATGCCGGCGACCGTCATGCAATCGAGAGCGAGCAGCGGCTTCAGCTCCCGCAGCACTGCGCCGACGCCTCCGGCGGCGTGCAGGTCGGACATGTAGTACTGCCCGGTCGGCTTGAGATCGACGAGCACCGGCGTCGAATCGGAAACTTCGTTCAGCCGATCGAGCGAGATCTCGACGCCGACCCGCCCCGCGATCGCCGTCAGATGCACGATGGCGTTGGTCGAGCCGCCGATCGCGAGCAGCACGCGCAGCGCGTTCTCGACCGATTCGCGAGTGATGATCTGCGACGGCCGGATCGGGTTCTTCGCCAGCTCGACTGCCCGCGCGCCGCTTGCTTCGGCCGCGCGCAGCCGGTCGGAATGGACCGCCGGAATCGCCGCCGTGCCGGGCAGCGCCATGCCGAGCGCCTCTGCGATCGAGGCCATCGTCGACGCAGTGCCCATCACTGCGCAGGTGCCGGCAGTGGTCGCGAGATTTCCTTCGATCTCCTCGATGCCGCGCTCGTCGACCTTGCCGGCGCGATGCAGCGCCCAGAAGCGCCGGCAGTCGGTGCACGCACCGAGCCGCTCGCCGCGAAACGAGGTCGGCATCATCGGGCCGGCGAGCAGTTGCACTGCCGGCACATCAGCGCTCGCGGCGCCCATCAGTTGCGCCGGCACCGTCTTGTCGCAGCCGCCGACGAGGACCACCGCGTCCATCGGCTGCGCGCGCACCATTTCCTCGACGTCGATCGACATCAGGTTGCGGAACATCATCGAGGTGGGGCTGAGGAACACTTCGCCGAGCGAGGTCGTCGGAAAATCGATCGGCAGCCCGCCGGAGGCGAGCACGCCGCGCTTCACCGCGTCGATCAACTCCGGGAAATGGCGGTGGCAGTTGTTGAAGCCGCTACGGGAGTCGGCGATGCCGACGACCGGGCGCTCGAGCGCCGCGCCCGAGTAGCCCATGCTCTTGGCAAACGAGCGCCGCAGGTAGAGCGAAAACCCGGCGTCGCCGTAGTTGGTGAGCCCTCGCGCGAGGCCCCTGGCAGGTGGCTTGGTCATGGAGCATCTTAGCGCTCGCGCAGACAAGCGGTTGATTCTGCTAGGTGGGATACATCCCACCTAGCCGATCCAGCGGCATGTGGTTGCTTTCCCAACTTCGGCGGCGTAGCGTCCGAAGCGAGGAGCGAGGACCCATGGACACCAGCACCGAGCAGGACGTCGGGTTGCTCGAGAGCATCGCGGATTTCTGTCGCCGGGCCGGCGTGGCCGAGTCGACGTTCGGCCGCCGCGCGGTCAACGACGGCAAGTTCGTCGCGCGCCTGCGCGACGGCGCGCGCATCACGCCCGAGACGCTCGAGCGTGTGACCGGGTACCTCGCGCGGCACGGCGTGGCCGCACCCGCCTCGCCGCGGGAATTGCGGCCCTTGATCCGCGTTGCGAAACAGCCCCCGCCCGGCGTGCCGGCCGAAAGCCCGCCGTCGCGCAACTTTCGCTTCTTCGACAACCGCCAGAAATACCTGCTCTTCGTCTCGACCTGCAGCGAGAAGGAGGTGATTGGGCGGCGCGTCGGCCTCGAGCTCGGGCACATCCACCCGCGCCCGCCGGCGGTGCGCGTCTTCGATGCCGGCATGGGCGATGGCACGGTGCTGACGCACGTGATGCGGGAGATGCACCGGCGCTTTCCGACGGTGCCGTTCTATTTTGCCGGCAAGGAAATCAGCCTCGAGGATGTGCGCCTTTCGCTCTCGAAGATGGCCGACCGGTTCTTCGAGCATCCGGCCACCGTGCTGGTAGTGACCAACATGTATTACAGCGAGGCGCCGTGGCTCGCACCGCATGCCGTTTCGGCCGCGACGGCGCTGCTGTGGCACGAGGTGCGGCTCTCCGGCACCACGGCGCACGAGTTCAACGAGCAGATCCTCGGGCTGGAGCCGTTCCTGGCGAAGAACTGGCAGGCGCGCCACAGCGCGAAGACCGGCAATCCGGTCTACGAACGGCCGGTGGCGCTGGTGCTCTACCGTGATGACTTCCGTTTCCTGCTCGACAGCATCATCCCGCACCAGGGAAAGACGCGCGCCGATTACGACCTGGTGATCGCGTCGCAGCCCTATCGCGCGCGTGTGCCGGTCGAGTTCAAGGCTTCGCGCGTGATCGCGCCGCTCGCGCGCGGCCTCGGGCCGGGTGGGCGGCTGCTCGGCATCCATTCGTACGGGCACGACCCGGGGCTCGAGGTGGTGCGCAAGGTCTGGCCCGAGGAGAATCCGTTCGGCACCGGCCGGCACGACCTGCTGCGCGCGGTGCGCGCGGAACTGGGCAAGGAAGCGCGCCACTACAACTTCAATGCCTACTCGGACGCCCGCGCGGTGTTCCGCTACGACATGCATACGCTGCCAACCGAAATCTCCTCGAGCATCGGCACCTCGACGCTGTTTGCCGCCTGGAACGCCGCGGTGTACGTGGCCCAGATCGACGACGAGCGGCTCGCCGCCGCGCTCGGCGAGCGCAAGTACCTCGAAGCGACGCGCGAAGTGCTGCAGGAGCACGGCGGGCTGTGGTTTCTCGACGAGTCCTACGTGATCTCGCGAAAAAGGGGCTGAGCCGAATGGAACTTTCCACACGTCCGAACGAGGCTCCCTCGGCTGCGAGCGCATCGGTCGCCGTCGACCTGGTCGTCAACGGCTCGGTCGAGATGGGCGCACACCGCCCGCAGGACGCCGCCGCGATCGCCTCGGTGCTGCCGGCCGGCACGCCGGTGTACGTGAACCACCTGCCGACCCATTCGCTCGCCGAATCGCTCGCATCGCTGATTGCGGTGCACGAAGCGGGCCTCGAGCCCGTGCCGCATGTCTCGGCGCGGCGCATCGAGAATCGAGCCGAGGTCGATTCGTTCCTCGGGCACGCGGTCAACAAGGCCGGCGTGAAGAAGGTGCTGATGCTCGGCGGCGACGAGTCGGCGCCGAAGGGCCCCTATGCCGATGCGGCGCAACTGATCCGCGAAGGCATCCTTCCGGCGTGCGGCATTCGCGAGATCGGCATCGCAAGCTATCCGGAAGGGCATCCGCGCATTCCGCTGGCGACGCTGGAGCGCGCGTTCGATGAGAAGCTGAGCCTCGCCAATGCACAGGGGCTCGGCGTGTACGTGGTCACGCAGTTTTCGTTTGCGCCGGCCCGCGTCGTCGAGCACTGCAATACGCTCGCTCGGCGCGCACCCGGCGTGCCGGTGTACGTCGGGATGGTCGGGCCGACCTCGGCCGGAACGCTGCTGCGCTTTGCGCAGCGTTGCGGCGTCAGCGCATCGCTGCGCGCGTTGCGCGCGCAAGGAATGGCCGCGGTCAGCCTGGTGACGCATACCGACCCGAGCGAGCAGCTCGCCGCGCTGGCGCGCTATTGCGCCTCGCACCCCGAAAGCAGCGTGGTCGGCGTCCACGTATTCAGTTTCGGCGAAGCCGCAGTGGCCGCCGGCTGGATGAACGACACGATCACGAGGCTGAAGCGCAGCTAGACGTCGAATCTCCCGCTCGAGCGCTGGCGCGCGTCGGCTCCGACGATCGCCATCTCGCGGCCGCGGCGCAGCACTTCGACGGTTTCATCCCAGAACACCGGCCGGCGGAACGACGCCACCACCGAGTAGCGCTGCGGCAAACCTTCTTTTGCGACCGCCATCGTCATCCAGGTGAACGACATCAAGCCCTGGGCGACCGGTGCGCGCAAGCCGACGCTCGCCGCGATCTCGGGATCGAAGTGGACCTTGTAGGTCGGGAACTCGTGGCTGTACTCGGCCACTTTCTGCGGTGTCAGCGCAACGCGGGCGACGCTCGTCCATCCCGTTCGATCGAACGCCACGTCGACGGATGCCGGCGCGACGCGCGCCTGCGGATCGGGATTGAAGTAAATCAATTCGCCGAGCACCTTCTGCGTGCCGAGCGGGGACTCGATCGAGAATGACGTGTGCGTGAAGCGCCCTTTCGGACTGCGCCGCACTTCGCGCACCCGGCCGCGCACCACGAGCGGCTCGCCCAGACGCACCGGCGCGAGTTGCTCCATGCGCTGGCCCGCGTGCAGGCCATCCATCGGCGTCTTCTTCAGATAGCGCATCGCGAGGATCGTGTCGTTGGCGAGGATCGAAAGATCGACCGTGTCGCCAAAGAGGCTGGCGGGCACTTCGGCGGCGTCCAGGTAGCGGCGCTGGCGCTCGGCGCTCACCACGGTGTTCCATGGCTCGAGCACCATTCCCTCTTCGAGCAGTTCTCCGGCTTTGGCAGTGCGCATGCAGCGGAATGTTACCGGTAGACTCGGGCGGGACAAATCGCTTGGGAGAAATCCATGATCATCGGCTTCATCGGACTCGGCGCCATGGGGCGTCACATGGCGGCGAGCCTGCAGCGTGCCGGGCATTCGTTGCGGGTGCACGATCTGCGGCGCGAGGCGGGTGACGAACTCGTCAAAGGCGGCGCAACGTGGACCGCGAGCATCGCCGATGCCGCGAAGGGCGCCGAAATCGTGTTCACGTCGCTCCCGGGACCGAAGGAAGTCGAGGCGGCGGCGAGCGAGCTCGGGAAGGTGATGCAACGCGGCTCCGCGTGGTTCGACCTGACGACGAATTCGCCAGAAGTCGTCCGGCGGCTGCACGCATCGATGGGCGAGCGCGGAATCGCACTGCTCGACGCGCCGGTAAGCGGTGGTCCCAAGGGGGCCGCGAGCGGAAAGCTCGCGCTCTGGGTCGGCGGCGAAGAAGCGCTCTTTCAGAAGTACCTTCCGGTGCTGAAGGCGATCGGCGATCAGCCGTATTACGTCGGGCCGATCGGCGCCGGCACGATCGCGAAGCTCGCGCACAACTGCGCGAGCTTCTCGATCCAGGCGGTGCTCGCCGAGATCATGACGCTCGGCGTCAAGGCCGGCGTCGAGCCGCTCGCACTCTTTCGCGCAATCCGCCAGGGCGCGACCGGGCGCGCGCGCACTTTCGACCGGCTGCCCGATTTCTTCCTCTCCGGCAGCTTCGATCCGCCGGCGTTCGCAATGTCGCTCGCGCACAAGGACATGACGCTCGCCATGGAGCTCGCGCGCAAGAACGGCGTGCCGATGAAGATGGGCGAAGCTGCCCTTGCGGAGCTCGATGAGGCGCTGCGGCGCGGCTGGGCGAACCGCGACTGCCGCGCGGCAATGACGCTGCAGGAAGAGCGCGCCGGAGTGACGGTGCGCGTGCCGGCGGAGAAGCTTCGCGGCGCGCTGGACTAGGCGGTGCAGGTAGCGCAACCCGGTGGTGAACCGCATTTAGGAAGTTCACTACACGTTGGGCAGCATCCAATCGGTGTGATTCATATCGGAGGAACGTGCACATGCTCAAGCTTCGACCGAATTGCGAGTGCTGTAACCGCGACCTGCCGCCGCAGTCCGAGGACGCGGTCATCTGCTCTTTTGAATGCACGTTTTGTCGTACGTGTGCGAGCTCGGTGCTGAAAGGAAAGTGTCCAAACTGCGGCGGAGAGCTGGTCGCTCGCCCGCGAAGGC